>JBHORE010000104.1:0-15056 GCA_042408415.1 Thermobaculum sp. | reverse complement strand
GGGGTTATCCCCTCCCCGCCCGCCTGCTAGAAGCCCTTGATAGCGCCAGCTGTAAGCCCCTCGATGAACTGTCTCTGGAAGATAAAGAACACCACGATCACGGGCAGAGATGCCAGCAGCGCGCCGGAGAGCAGGATACCGTACTGGTAGTCGTAGGGACCTACTAGTGCGGCCAAACCCAGGTTGATCACGAACATGGATGGCTTGGTGGTCACTATCAATGGCCAGAAGAAGTCGTTCCACAGTCCTGTGAATGAGAGGATAGCCAGCACCGCCAGGCCAGGCCTTACCAGCGGCAGCACCACCCGCCACCAGATGCCGAACTCGCTGGCGCCATCTATTCGGGCGGCGTCCAGGAGCTCGTCGGGCACGCCTATGGTGTACTGGCGCATGAGGAATATCCCGAACGCGCTCACCGCTCCCGGTACTATCAGGGCCTGGTAAGTGTTGAACCAGCCCAGCGCTCGGATGATCTGGAACTGCGGCACGAGCAGCACCTGGAAAGGTATCAGGAGCGTGGCCAGCATCAGCGTGAACAGTAGGTTACGGAACCGGAAGTTGTACTTGGCGAAGGCGTAGCCCGCAAGCGATGCGAGCAGCACCGAGAGGACCGTACCCACCCCTGCCACGATCGCGGTGTTGAGGTACCACCGACCGTACGGGAACTCCGAGAGGAGTCGCTGCATGTTGTCCCACACCCACACGCGTGGCCAGATCGTGAGGGGCGTGCCGAAGATCTCGTCGTTGCGCTTGAAGGCGCTGAACGCCATGTAGATGTAGGGGATGGCCGTGAGCACTACTATCATGAGCATGACGATGTTCGTGATGAGCATGCCCAGGTAGAACCTCAGCCTGTAGGCCGAGACGCCTCCCTTGACCTTTGCCCTAGTTGCGGTCGTTTCAGTAGTTGCCATCTTCTACCTCCTTAGGCCTCGGTGGAGTAGCCCCTGAACAGGTAGATGTTCAGGAGAGAGAGTATCAACAGGATGACGACCATCGAGTAGGCTATAGCGCTGGCGTAGCCCACGTTGAAGTAGACGAAGCCCTGGTTGTACAGGTACAGCGTGATCGTGAGAGAAGCGTCGGATGGACCGCCCCCCGTGAGCAGCAGCGGCTGCGCGAAAAGGTTGTACGAGCCGACTATTGCCTGTATCACCACGAAGAGCGTCACCGGTCGCAGCAGCGGCAGGGTTATCCTCCAGAATGCCTGCCACCTAGAGGCGCCGTCGGTATAGGCGGCCTCGTACAGCTCGCGGCTGATGCCCGTAAGCCCAGCGACCCAGTAGAGCATGTTGATCCCAAGGTAGGTCCAGATCGCCATGATGATGAAAGAGGGCATCACGAACTTGGGATCGGTCAGCCAGCCGTAGGGCCCCAGCCCGAACCACCTCAGCAGGGCGTTCAACAGGCCGTACTGCTGGTCGAGCACCCTGGCGAAGATGATCGCGATCACCACGGCGGAGGTGATCACCGGGAAGAACAGCATCGCCTTGTAGAAGCTCTTGAGCTGCCCCGGCACCAGGCGGGAGTTCACCACCAGCGCCAGGATCAGCGCCAGCGGCGACAGGATGAAGACGCTGCCCGCCGCGAAGTAGGTGGTGTTGATCACCGCCTTGATGTACCGCTCGTCCTGGAACAGGTGGATGTAGTTGCCGAGGCCAAAGAAGGCCTTCTCCTCGAACCCGAAGCCCTTGAAGAAGCTCAGGTACAGCGAGTACACGATGGGGTACAGTCCGAACACCAGGAACAGTATCCAGAATGGGGCTATGAACATGTAGGGCGCTATCTTCCGCTCGTTGCGCCTCCACCAGCTGGTGTGATAAGTCGTTGCCGCCATTATACCTTCACCTCCTTGCCTAGGCAGTCTCGAACTCGATGATGTTGAGGGCTTCCCTCTGGGCGTTATCCAGTGCCTGCTTGGGAGACATCCGCAGGTTCTGTAGCGCTGGAGTGATGCCCTTGCGGACGCAAGCATCTGTGGTCTCAGGCCAATAGGGGGAGTTGTACCACTTGTTGATCTCCGGGGAGACCTCCTCTATGAGCTCGCCCACCCGTTGGTTGTCGAAGAACTCTATGGGTTGGGTCAGCCTGGGGTCTTCGAAGGCTGGCCTCCAGGTGGGCCACACCTGCCGCTCCTCGAAGTCGAACATCACCGCCTCGGTCGTGGTGTGCTCCCAGATGACGAAGTCCAACGCCTCCTCGATGTAGGGTGATGTGCGCAAGACGCACACCCCGGTGCCGCCCCAAGTGGCGGTGCGGGACCCACCCTCGGTCCACCTAGGGAAGGGCTGCAGATGCCACTTGCCCTTCGTGTTGGGCAGCGACTGCTGGATGAAGCCGCTGAAGTTCCAAGAGGGCCCTAGCAGGCTGGTGATGTCGCCGTTGAAGAGCGCGGTGTTGTAGGCAGGACCCGAAGGCCTGTAGGTGGTCCAGCCGTCCTTGAGGGACTGCTGCCAAAACGAGAGCGTGTTCACCCCCTCCTTGGAGTTGAGTGTAGGTTGGCCGTCGGGGCCGAAGAACCCTCCGCCCTGCTGCAGCGTGAGCATCCACCACTGGCCCCAGCCCGTGAACTCCACATCTATGAGGTACTTGCCGGTATCGCGGTGGAACTTCTTGCCTATCTCCACGAACTCTTCCCAGGTCTCGATGGGCGTCTTGATGCCCGCCTTCTCCCAGATATCCCATCTGTAGCTCAGCAGGCAGGTGTTGAGCTCGTTGCCCAGGCCGTACACCTTGCCCTGCCAGCTCCAGGGGTCCGTGGCCGAGGGCCTGTAGAACTTGTCGAGGGCCCCCATCTCCTGGAGCTTAGGCGTCATGTCGACGAAGATCACGTCGCCCTTGATGTATCGGGAGAACTGGCTGATCTCGATATCGGCTATGTCGGGGCCACCGGAGCCCGCCTGAGAGACGATCATGATCTTGTCGTGCATCTGGTTGTAGGGCAGCACCAGGAAGTTGAGCTCGAAATCCGGCTTCTTCCTCTGCTTGTACAGCTCCCAGGCCTTGCGCTGCCAAGCTATGCGGGTCTCGCTGAACGCCCAGAAGTTCAGCGTGGGTTTGGCGCCCCTGTTGTAGGCCGGGGTGCAGCCTCCGAGGAAGGCTGCACCCGCTGCCGCGGCAGCCGTCCTCTTGAGGAACTCCCGCCTCGTCATCTGCTGCATGTTCTCCTCCTGCATTTCATATAGTTTTTAAAGACGAGGTCGTATACTAAATGTTTGCTATAGAATATATGCACTTTCGCGGTTTTTCAAGAGTCTTTTGCGGCGGTTATACTGAGATGTCGCGATCGTGCGCTGAGGAGTGGGCATGCGACTAGGCTTTGCAGTCAAGGTGCTGGGTAGGCCGGGCCTAAAGAGCGACGACTCCCGTAGGTGGATGAACTCTCCCCACCTGCGGGTGAGCCTGGGTTATCTGGACGCCATCTTCGACTACCTGCGTGAGCAGCACATATGCATGTATCGGATCTCCTCCAACATAGCCCCGTACATCACGCACCCTGACATGCCCCAGTTCCATCACCAGATTGAGGAGTGCTCCGAGGAGCTGGAGGATCTTGGTCGCAAGGCCAGAGCGCTGGGTCTCAGGCTATCCATGCACCCCTCGCAGTACATAGTGCTCAATTCCCCTCGTGATGAGGTCTACCAAGCTGCGATCAAGGATCTCGAGTACCACGCACGCTTCTTGGACGCACTCGGCCTGGGGCCTGAGGCCGTGGTGGTGATCCATGGGGGCGGTGCTTATGGGGACAAGCAAGCCGCTATGGAGCGCTTCGTGGAGCGGTATCTGGAGCTGCCCGAGCGTGTGCGCCGCAGGCTGGTGGTGGAGAACGACGAGAAGATATTCTCTGTGAGCGACGTGCTCTGGCTGCACGAGCGAACGGGCGTACCCGTGGTCTTCGACTATCTGCATCACCAGGTGCACGATCCCGATGGTTGGGATTTGCAAGCGGCTGTGTCCTCCTGCCTAAGTACCTGGCCACAAGGGGTGGTGCCCAAGGTGCACTTCAGCAGCCCGCGCACAGAGCCTAGGAGCAGGGGAAACAGGGAGACCGGTCCGCTGCCCTGGCAGCACGGCGATTGGATAGATGCTGAGGAGTTCGTGGAATTCTTGAATATTTGTAAGGGACTGCGGTTCGATGTGATGCTGGAGGCCAAGAAGAAAGATCTGGCGCTGCTGAGGCTAAGGGAGGAGCTGAGAGGCATGGGGATGGATGTCGATTGCTGTGATGCGGATCGGGGATAATGGCTCTCAGCCCCTCCCTCAGGGGAGTTAGGCGCGTTTCTGCTGCGTGCCTAGCAGCTTATGGAATATGCCGAACAATAGGAAGGTAGGTGGCCATTGGCCAACGAACACCGCCCAGTCCTTCTTACCGCTGAGCTGCAACGTGGCCGAGGCCAGGATTGAAGCCAATGCTGCCCAGTACCATACCTGTCCAGGCACCTGATCGGTTACTCTAAAGTATTGCTCTGTCACTTGAGTGTTGCTCATGATAGCTCCTCCGTTTGAGATCAAATTGCCGCGACGTTAGTCACGGCACCCCTATGTATGCAAGAGTTGTGCCAGGATGCGCAATATATGCGCAGGATTTGCACACGTTATGCACCCTTGAGCCTCTCGGAGGCGTCGGCCCTGCTGAGCTCTTCACGGATGAGGTCGGCGGCCTGTACGGCGTCCATGACTATCCTGGAGGGCTGCACCAGATCTGCCAGGGATGGGTCGGACACGAAGGCGTAGCCGCCGTAGAGGAGTCTTGGGCCGAGCAGGCGCCGGAGGTGGGTGGTCGACTCTATCAGCCTCTGGGCGATCACCGGAGACGAGGCCGACAGGCAGACGAAACGGGCGTTGACCTGCTGGATCATGTCCTCTAGATCTCCTATGGGCACGTCTGCTCCCAGATGCACCACGCGCACGCCGCGGCGCATGAGCAGCATCGCCAGCATCAAGAGGCCGATCTCGTGCTGCTCCCCGGGCGCGCAGGCGGTGATCACGGGACCCAGCGTGCCCGACAGGGCGTACATGCTGAGGAGCATCATGAGCTTCATCTGGATGAACTGGCTGCAGAAGTGCTCTACGGACACGGTGATCTGCTGATGCTCCCAGCTCTCGCCGATGCGGTACAGCACGGGCTGTAGCACCCTCACGCAGGTGGACTCCACGCCAAACATCGTGAGGGTGCTGGAGATGATGCGGTCTGCCTCCCAGGTGTCGAGGCGCACCAGGCTGTCGTAGAGGGCGTCGGCCACGTCCTGCAGCCTACCCTCCTGCTCCACCACGGGAACGTTGACGCTGGCGAGGGTGTCCTTGATGAGCTCAGCCAGGCGTGATAGGGGCACGCCGGCCTCCGACTGCTCCTTCATCCACAGGATGCAGATGATGTCTCGCTCGGAGTACAGACGTCTGCCATCGAGTGACCTGTAGGGCCTCGGCACACCATACCTCCTCTCCCATGAGCGGATGGTACCCTGTGGTACTCCGGTGCGCTCGGAGACGGTAGATATGCTGTAGAGTGGTATATCTGAGCTGGTGCGGATCTGTTGCGCAAGTGAGATCACAACGCAATCGTAGCCCCAAGGGCCTCAGCTGTCAAATGGTTAAGGTAATTTGACCTCGCAGCTGACGGTGACGTCCCCCGGGTCGAACACTCCGTAGCAGATGTCGTAGCCGGGGCCACCGTTGACGTAGTCGGCGCCGCTGCCTGCAAGTATGACGTCGTCGCCGTCGCCGGCGTTGACGTAGTCGTTGCCCGCACCAGCTAGCACGCAATCGTCGCCATCGCCGGCAAAGATGTAGTCGATCCCGCTCGAGGCCAATATCAGCGTGGAGCCGGAGCCTCCGAACCCAATGCCGTTGACTATCTGTATGCCGGTGAGGTTCTTGGAGGCGCACTGCGGGGGCTTGAGGTCGTTGGCGCCTATGGAGTAGGCGCTGGTGCCCAGGCCGCTGACTGGCACGCTGTTGCTCGTGGCCATTCCGACCATGGACAGCGCTCCTAGTAACAGGAGGATAATACCTGCCCTCGGGATCAGCTTGCCGGACATCTCTCCTCCGCGGCGTAGACGTAAGTATGCCCACCGTCATCCAGGTAGTAGTGGTGAACGCTTCCCTGTTGGAAGTGTAGCAATCTCGCTCCCTGAGTACCTGCAAGCAGGTGCTCCAAGCTCGTGAGGTCTCTCAGTATCACGGCCGTATCCGATCGCGGTGGCTCGAGCACCTCCACCATCAGGTGATTCCACCTGGAGGCGATGATCGCGGACTCTCCAAGTTGCTCTAGGCGCCGTGACCATCCCTGTAAGGCTATCAGCCCTAGGGCTGAGGCCAGCAGCAGCAAGGTGGCTGTCCACCTTGCTGCCGTTACAGGCAGCGCTAGTGGGCCGAGGTGCAACGTGTTGGAGGTGATGCCCGGGACCCGTAGCGTTGACTGCTGATTTTTCCCGGTGGCGTTGCCCTCTGTGGGTTGGACCAGCTGGAGCTGGAGGGTATCTAGTTGGAAGGCCATGCTGGGCGTAAATCGCGTGGAGAGGGTTTGCCCATCCAGGGTGCCCTTGGTAGAGATCTGCCCTATTATAGTTAGGTTGTACTGATCCCTTTGTACGCCAGTGAGGCGCTGAGCCTCGTCTATGATATCCTGCACTCGCCCCAAGTCCAGCTGGAAGCTGGTTTGGAAGCTATCTCCCATGAATGCTCTGGATGGTACCAGCTCCAAGCTCCTCTTCCAGCCGCTGGCATCGCTTATCTGGGCCAGCACTCGGTAGGTGCCCTGCACACTGTGGGGTTCTGTGGATGAGAATCGGTAGCTTAGCTGCATCTGGAGGGAGCTCACCAGCTTGCGGAACACCGCCTGGCCGGTGGTGATGACCCCGCCATCGTACACCGCTGGGTTGGCACGGGCCGTGTACTGGAAGGTCCCTGTCTGGCTATATGGCACTTCTTGCATCGCCTCCACCTGTGTGGGACGAGTGTAGGCTAGTATGCCCAGCAGCAGCGAGAGCGCAGCGGTCACAAGCAGCGCGCTCCCGAGGGCAGGGACAGCTTGGTATCTAGAGGTCGTGCCCCTGTTCCTGCTCAGGGTAGTTGGGCCTAGGATCATAGCTCCTATCGCCATCGTTAGGAGTGCGATATCAAGGGGAGAGCTCATGGTGCTCAGCAGACCTCCTATAAGGGGGATCTTCAGCCAGTAGGCGCCTAGTACCTCCTCAGCGGCCGGGCGGTAACCATCTATCCAGGAGTTGTGGTCTCCTTTGAAGATGAACCTGTCCCCCTCTGTGCCTACTATGCGATGGATGACGAGGCCGATATCGGGGTATCTGTAGGCGGCTATCTGACCAGGGGAGTAGGTAGGGGCACGGCGCACGAGCACGAGGTCACCCTTGTGCAGGGTGGGGTACATGCTGTTGCCGTTGACGATGACGTAGGAGGTCCTGCCCCCAAGCTGCGTTGGTAGCAGCCACCAAGCGAGAAACAACATGAGCAGAAGCCACCAAGGGAGCAGGACCTTCCTCAACTAGGGCCTCCGGACTACTGAGCCGCTACGACCCGCAGCTGATCCGCGGACTGCACGGTAGCCTGTGGAGAGGTGGTGTTGCAGGTGTAGGCGTAGGGCGAGTTAGTCGAGTTCGTGTTGCAGGTGTACCAGGTGTTGCCGCTGCTCACCAGCTTGATCTTCACCGTGGTGGGCTTGGGCGCGCCGGAGGCGGAGCTGAGGTTGAAAGTCACAGAGTTTATCTTGGTGGGATCGCTGTTGTCCAGCGTGTAGCTGATGTTGCTGATGGTGTAGCCGGTGATGTTGCCCGAGCCGTCGCCAGCGCCGGAGTCGGGCACGGTGTTGGCTGCCGCGAAGCCGTAAGCAGCCACGCCCAGCAGCACCAACACAAGGGACAGGAACACGAGCCGCAGGTTGAAGGTTTGTATCATGAATGCGAATCCTCCTTGTATTTTATTGCGTTAATTAACAAATCTCTCTACGTCTATGAGATTTGTCGCGACATATTATATGGTCAACGCACTCTGATTGCAATACTGCAAGACGAAATTCCCATATGTAGCTTATATTTGACATAAACACCTGGTTTGTGTGTGCCCGTGCTTTTAGCCTTTGGGCGGTGCGTCGTTTATACTGTTAGGAGAGCAAAACTTAAGAAGGAGTACGCTTATGGCTCTGTACTTTGTAGAGCACAGACACTCTCCAGATACCTGCCCCGCGAGGGACCCGCGGATGGGCGCCATGCTCCTGCAGCACCTGTCGCCTGCCAACGCCGAGCAGCACGGCGTCAAGATCCAAGGCGAGGCCGTGCTAGATGGTCAGCACACCCTAGTGATGATAGTCGAGGCTAACGATGAGTCGACCGTCAAGCAGTTCATGCAGCCCTTCGAGCAGGCGGGCAGTGTGGAAGTCAAGCCCGCTAACAGGTGTGAGACCGTGGTCGAGCGCGGCGGCTGCTAGGAGGGCACGAGGTGGCCGAAGCTACTAGGGCTAACATGGATGTGGAGATCTCTGCTGGCGTGGAGGCCCCTGAGACCGTCGAGGGTTATTGGGTCCTCCACGACTTCCGTAAGGTGGACTGGCCCCGCTGGCGGGAGTTGCCCCTGGAGACAAGAACCCAGATGTTGGAGGAGTTCTCCCACTTCCTGAGCGCTGCCTATCAACCTGAGGGCGAGCGTTCAGGCTCCACGCGTATCTACAGGGTCATCACCCAGAAGGCTGACCTGGCCATCATGCATTTCCGTCCCGACCCTGCCCAGCTGTTCGATCTGCAGGTGGAGATGGCTCGTTGCCGACTGACGGATTACCTTCTCCCCGTCTACTCCTACTTCTCGGTCATTGAGCTCAGCCTCTATAGAGGCCCTTCCTCCCGTCCCGAGGTGATGGAGAGGCGTCTATATCCAGAGGTGCCAGACAAGCGCTACATCTGCTTCTACCCTATGAACAAGCGGCGAGGTGAGCGCTACAACTGGTACGATCTACCAGCGTCCGAGAGGCGCGAGATGATGAAGGGGCACGGCAGAGTAGGCCACAAGTACTCCGAGCACGTCACGCAGATCATTACCGGCTCGCAGGGGTTGGATGACTGGGAGTGGGGGGTGACGCTCTTTGCGGACCACCCCATCCACTTCAAGAAGCTGGTGTACGAGATGCGCTTTGATCCCGTCAGCTCGCGCTACGCGGAGTTCGGACCGTTCTACATAGGGATGTTGACTTCTGTAGAGGAGGTCAAAGCCCTCCTGCTTGGGGTTTAACTCATGCCAGGGTCCAGCCAACAGACGTCCCCGCTCCTGATAGATCTCCCTGAGGAGATACGCGGGGAGAAGGTGCTGCTGCGTCCCTATCGTGGAGATGACGCGCCGGCGCTCTGGGAGGCGATAGAGGAGTCGCGGGAGCACCTGTCTCCCTGGCTTCCTTGGGTGATCGGTTACGACCATCCGGATAGGGCGAGGGAGTTCGTCGTTCGCGCCTACGCCAACTGGCTGCTGCGCACTGACCTTGCGGTGGGGGTCTTCGATCTCCAAACAGGCCGGTTGCTAGGAGGCGCCGGCCTGCACCGGATAGATTGGCGGGTTAGGTCTTTTGAGATAGGCTATTGGCTGCGAGCGAGCGCGCAGGGCCAGGGTTATGTGACTGATGCCGTTCGTGCACTGGTACGTATGGCTTTTGAGTTGCTCGATGCCAATAGGGTGGAGATCAGGATGGACGTGAGAAACGTTCGCAGCCGACGCGTGGCGGAGCGACTGGGGTTCACGCACGAGGGCACTCTCAGGCGCAACATGTTGGATGCGGACGGTCATCTTAGGGACACCCATATCTATGCTATGGTCCGGGAGGAGTACGAGTCGCTGCCCTGGGCACGATAACTGCTGATAGTCGAGCATGGCCGATAAGCAACCCTACCCACCGATAGAGGACTACGGCGTCATAGGTGATATGCACACCGTTGCCTTGGTAAGCAGTAGGGGGTCTATAGATTGGCTATGCTTGCCGGCGTTTGATTCACCTTCGGTTTTTGGGCGCATCCTGGACTGGCGTGCGGGCGGCTTCTGGCAGATCAGGATGCCTGGCAGGTTCCACGTCAAGAGGGGCTACCTGCAGGACACCAACGTCCTCGAGACGGTGCTCATAGGCGATGCAGGTAGGGTGCGCCTGCTGGACTTTATGGCGGTCACCCCGGATCTTCGGGGTACCGGTCATAGGGTGCTCGTGCGCTACCTAGAGTGCCTAGATGGTCGGCCTGAGGTAGAGAGCGTCGTGCAGCCCAGGCCGGGCTACGCCCTCGAGGAGCCGGAGGTGCGGATCGAGGGCCGAGGGCTCTCCTGGGGGCGATGTCGCCTAGATGGCCCCAGCGAGTGGCGAAGCGAGAAAGATGGTGGCTACAGCTGCAGGTGCTCCTTGACTCCTGGTCAGGGAGTGGCTTTCGTGCTGGCTTACTTGGGTGATGGCGCTGAGCGGTTGCAGCTACCCGACCCCTGCAAGATGCTTGAGGACACCTGCGATTACTGGCGTGGATGGGTCTCGGCTTGCACTTATGATGGGCCTTACCACGAGCAGGTTGTGAGGAGCGCCCTGGCCCTCAAGCTGCTGATCTACGAACCCACCGGCGCCATTGTAGCTGCGCCCACCACGTCCCTGCCCGAGGAGATAGGTGGCGAGCGCAACTGGGATTATAGGTTTACCTGGATCAGAGATGCCTCTCTGACGCTCTATGCGCTGCTGATGGCCGGTTATAGGGATGAGGACGATGCGTTCTTTCGATGGCTGACCCGAACTGTCCAGGTCGAGCACGAGGGCATGAAGGTGCTGTATCCCGTCACCCCTGACGGGGATACCACTGAGCGGGTGCTGGATCACTTGGAGGGTTACCGTGGTTCCAGGCCCGTGCGCGTGGGCAACGCCGCTAGGGATCAGTCGCAGCTGGATATGTACGGAGAGGTGTTGGACGCCCTCTACTTCGCGGTTCATGCTGGTGGGTACGATCCTAGATCGGTGTGGGAGCATTTCCTCCCAATAGTGAGGTGGGTGTTGGAGCACTGGCGGGAGCCGGGCAACGGTATATGGGAGGTGAGGGGAGGCAAGAGGCACTTCGTGTACAGCAAGGTCATGTCCTGGGTGGCCCTGGATAGGGCCGTCAAGCTCTGTCGCGAGCTGGGGCTTGAGGGCGACGTCGAGCTCTGGGAGCGCGAGAGGGACGCCATAAGGGCTGAGGTGCTTACGAGAGGCTGGAGCGATGAACTCGGAGCCTTCAAGCAGTCGTACGAGGATGAGCGCTTGGACGCGGCCAACCTCCTATTGCCTACGGTGGGCTTCATAGCCGGCGACGACCCGAAGATGGTCTCCACCATAGACGCTACCCTGGACCAGCTGGTGGTGGATGGCCTCTGCTACAGGTACCTCGATGCCCCTGAGGGGGTGTCGGGCAATGAGGGGGCCTTCGTGCTGTGCACCTTCTGGCTGATCAACGCTCTGGCGCTTGCGGGGCGGCACGATGAGGCCCGGGAGATGTTCGAGCGCATGCTCCACAGGGCTAGCCCCCTGGGGCTGTACGCCGAGGAGATAGACCCCTCTACGGGGCACCACCTGGGCAACTACCCTCAGGCATTCTCCCACATCGGGGTGATAGCTTCGGCGGTCACCCTAGCGCGCAGGCTGGGCTTTAGCTCTGACCGGCGCCACCATGGCTCCCGACTCAAGGCACGATAGTTGCTATATACATTCAGGCTCGCGTAAGGAGCCAAAGTAGATATACAAAATAGAGAGAGGAGATTCGGAATGGACGATCAACTCGAGGGAAAGGGCAAGGAGCTATCTGGCAAGGTCAAGGAGGCCGCTGGTGACCTCACGGACAACGAGCGCCTGCAGGCCGAGGGTGAGAAGGAGCAGGCTGAGGGTAAAGTCCAGCAGGCCATAGGTGACATCAAGGACAAGGTATCCGATTTCCTCGATCGTGACAAGAAGTAAGTTATCCTCCTGCTAGCTACTTCGCTTGCCGGGGCTCGGGATGCTCCCGAGCCCCATATGTTTTTAGCCCCAGAGTATCCTCACTGGCCCGAACAGGCCGGAGGAGCGCTGGCCAGGAAATACGTAGTGGGTTGGGCTGATCTCATCTAGGTAGGGCGCGAGGGTGTTGTATACCGTGATCTCCAGCTGGTTGTCGCCGTCCTGTAGGTGATCGGTGAGATCGAATAGGTAGGGAGACCATATCCTGACCCCGACCACGGTCCCGTTGAGACGGACCTCGGCCGTGCCCCTTACCTTACCTAGGTCAAGGTAGGTGCTTGTGCCGTCCTTGCGCTGACCGTTGATCACCTGCCTGTAGGCGACACCGCCGCTCCAGCCAGCAAGTCCCTGTTGCTCCCAGTCTCCTAGCTTCATTCTGCCGATCCCCATGGTGAACATGATGGGTTCATCGAGCACCGCCCCTCCGTTGTATCCTGCCTCCGTCGATACACGTATGGCGCACGTTCTATGCGGGCTCTCGGGATGAGGGAGGTCCACATCAAGCATCTGGGAATCGCCTGCCTGAGATGGGGTTGGCAACGCGATCTCTTCCCCGTTCACATATATTCGTAGCTCTCCGTGCGCCCGCAGCTGCATCCTCGTTGCACCTGGTGGCAGCGGGAACCTCAGCCACTCGACCCGCCCGGCACTATCTGGCAGGGCTGGTACTAGGTCCTCCACCTCGCTGCTGGGTATCATGTTCTCCAGCCAAGAGGAGTGCTTGAGGGGATGTGGGCGCCTCCACAGGTGTGTCCATCCTGGGTCTCCCCACTGAGCTCTCCTTAGGACTATGCTAGCAGGCAGTCCATCGCGGGTAGCAAGCCAAGAGAGGTCAGATATCACCTCTACACGTTCTCCATCTCCTTCTATAAGGCCATCCACCAACACTACGCCACGTGACCTTAGGTCTATGATCTCTATCTCCAGCTCGTTCTCCCCAGGGTGGAGGCTTGCGCTGATGTCGTAGGGCCGTATGCGCGCGCTATCGGATTCAAAGTAGGGGTCGAAGCCGCCATGTCGGCCGACCTCCCGCCCGTTGACGCGCACCTTGCAGGGGTCGATGCTGGCCACCTGCAGCACCGCACGGGTCACGTTTGCCGGTGCATGGACCTGCTTGCGAAAAACTATAACCGAATCCTTTTGTACCTCGCCTGCTAGTCGCATCCACTCGGGGCGGCGGTAGGGCTCTGGCTCCCGCACGCAGGCGAAGTGCGCGCGCAGCCTGGTGTCCTCCTCGGGCACCAGCCTGATCTCCAACAGATTATCGCCCTCTCGTAGGTGTACGGGGGTTATAGCTAAGTATCCCGGGTCCTCCAGAGATACCTCCTCCCCGTTGAGCCATACCCTCTTGGCTGCAGCTGCTCCAACGGCCAGGTACGTCTTCAGGGCCTGATCCAGGTGAAGGCTGGTGCGTAGCTGCACACCCTCTCCGGCCTTGACGATGCCGAAATCTAGGAACTCCTCGGGTACATGCCCCTTGGGCCCTAGGGTGGGTACGTGCACTGGGTCCTTGTATATGCCCCGGGAGAGCGAGTAGGATGCTGTGCGCCATCTCCCGCTTGTCTTGGGAGTCCCAGGTTCTGGTAAAGATTCGGGCGCAGCAGGCCCGGTCCAGAGCACTCTGGGGCCAAAGCTGGCGTGCACGGTCTCCCAGCCTTCGGTCGGCAGGTCCGGAGAGTGCCAGCCCTGGGCTATCCCATCCTCCCCTGGGTGCTCCTCCCTGTGCAGCAAGGTCCAGCACTGCAGGTTAACCTCCTTTCCGGGGGGCATATCGAAATCTCCCCAGCGGTTGTCGAGCGTGGAGACTAACTCCACCTCCCATGTGTCATCCAGTACGCCGATCTCCTCCGTAGCCCCTATGGCCTGTGCGGTGGCGTCCTCCTCTCCCCATATGACGAGCATTGCAGGGCTACCACTGAATCTGAGCTTGGCCCAGCAACCGCCATCTTCGTCCTTCGTCTCTACAGCCACCTTATCTCCGGTGTAGGGATCCCAAGCTTGGGCTTTTCCCGATACACCTCTGACCCATATCTCCATCTCACGGTGGTATCTTGAGGGGTCAAAGCTGTAATCTACCTGCAGCCAGGATAGCCCAGTCTCTTCTTCCTCGCTGCGCATCTTCGTGGCCCTGGGCCATGCTGCCGGCACGTACACTACCGTGCGCCCCTCGACCCTACGCACCAGGGTGGCGACCGGGGCCTTTACCAATGGCTGAAGAGCTTGGAGGGCATCCTCCAGTTCCTGCAGGCCAGATGCGGTTTCTGTGGCTGATGCCAGCTTGCTCACGTTCTCGTTGCTATCCTCCATTCCAGCTCCCAGCTGAGGAGCTGCTTCCACTGTCATGAGCTTGCCACCTGCTTGCGCGAACTCCAGGAGAATGTTGGCTACTTGCTCCGGCAGGGATGTACAGTGGGGGAGAACGATGGTGGAGTAGGTCTCTTTACCTATCTTTAACTTGCCCTCCACGACCTCAGCCCTGGCTACTGAGTCCTCGTCCAGCACGTCGTAGTCCAGGCACAGCTTGTCGAATAGGCCAGGCTCCATCTTGTACCAGTGCTTCTTCCCCACTAGCTGGAGGTAGAGGTCGTGGGCTCGTTGCCCGTCCTCCAGGGCGTGATCCAGACATAGGTTGGCCTGTATGGTTGACGCAGGAAAAAGCAATCCCACATCGCACACGTGGTCGCCCATCGAGAGCACAGCGCACAGGCGGGCGACGGCCTGTGCGAACCCCTTGTAGTGCCTCCAGTAGGGCTGGCGCCAATCGGTGGAGGGCGGTGCCCATTCCCACCAACCACCTCGAGTGCTGTAGTAGACGGCGTGTGGATCATACAGCGTTGCACCATCTCTGATCCAGTTCAGGAGCCAGTCGAAAGTCTCCTCAAGGGTGCCTCCCCACCCAGAGCTGTGGAAGGCCTCCAGCCAGACCCTGGGATGGCCGTACAGGTGTGCCAGCGACGAGTGGATCTTGGTCTCCCCGTGGTGGTCGCTGCCTGGGGCACCGTACCACCTGTGGGTGCGTTGGTAGTCTGCGTAGAGCGCCACGGATTGCAATGGGTAACCGGCGCGCGCAGGG
>JBHORE010000103.1:0-3214 GCA_042408415.1 Thermobaculum sp. | reverse complement strand
CCTTAGGCTCCACCACCTCGGGCCTGGGCACTATCCAGCCAGGGCCAGAGCGGTAGAACTCCGGGCTGGGCTGCACCCGGACAAAGCGATTACCAGGCTTGTTGCCCCTCAAGAGCTGCCGTTTCTCGAGGTCGCTGTAGGATATCCTGCTGCTCGAGGTGCCTGCCTGCTTGTTATCATCCAAGCTCATCCAAAGCCTCCCAACGCATCAGTCGCTACGTCCTCCGGTGAAGATGCGTGCCCCGTATCTGCGCAGGCTCCTACCCAAGCTCCTCATAGAGCTGCGCAGCTTACCTCCTCTCCTCGGTTCTTCAGGAGTGAACTTAGATCGTACGAAGTCTGTAGAGGTAGGTGAACGCAGCTCTATCTCTACGCCATGCGCGCAAGATAGCTCGCGCAGCAAAGCCTCGAGCATCGCCAACTCGAACTGCGGCAGGGGCTGAGTTTCCGGCAGCAGCACTACCACATGCCACGTAGGATCGGAAGCCGCCAGCACGCATGCCGCCTCCAGCTCATCGCGCGACCGCCTGCCTAGATACAGGACATATATATGCTGTATGGACACATCATCCATGAATCAAGCCTTCCTAAGGCAGTATGGCAACCTGATCGTTAGGAGGTCGTTGGAGTTCTATGAAAGGCTGTTAGGATCTTGTTAGGGCATCAGGAGTCGGCTAGCAGGCGGTAGCCTATCCCAGGCTCGGTAAGGATGTAGCGTGGAGATGCGGGATCATCACCCAGCTTGCGCCTGAGCTGCGTAATCGTATAACGTACGTTGGTGGAATCGCTGTTTCCCTCCAGGCCCCACACCTCGCGCAGGATCATCCTGTGGGTGACCACCTTGCCCGCGTGCAACGCCAGACACTTGAGGACATCGTACTCGGTGGGAGTGAGGCGAACGAGTTGTTCACCCCGACGCACCAACCTCTTCTCTAGATCGATGGTGAGATCGCCGCTGTGCACCACCGGCTCAACCTGCTCCCCCCTGGAAGCCCGCCTCAGGGCAGCGCGCAAACGGGCCAGCAGCTCAGCAACACCAAAGGGCTTGACTAGATAGTCATCAGCCCCCATATCCAGAGCTCGTACCTTATCGTACTCCTCGCCCATCACGGAGAGCACGATGATCGGCACGTCGGACCTCTCCCTGATCCACGCACAGACTTCCAGCCCGCTTATGCCGGGTAGCTTTAGGTCGAGCAGCACGATATCGTACGGCAAAAGTCCGAAGTCCTCGATACCCTCCTCGCCGGAGGATGCCACCCCAACCGAGTAGCCAGCATTGGCGAGCACTGACTTGAGGATGCGCAACATCTCCGGCTCATCGTCAATCACCAGCACCCTAGCCTTTGGTTGCCTGTTGGTCACCATCCACTACACCTTCGTGGCTTGATCCAAGGGTAATGTGAAGGCGAACTCCACCCAATCGTCTTCCAACTTGCGGGCCTGAAGCATGCCGCCATGGGCCTCGACTATCGCCTTGCTGATCGTGAGGCCCAGACCGCTGCCCAGCGACGCACTCGATGCCCGGTAAAACTTATCGAACACGCGCGAGAGGGATTCATCGGACAACGAATGGGAAGCAACGTTACGGATGACCACCCTGACACCATGAGGCTCAGCACTCACCCCCACCTGGATCTCAGATCCTTCTGGGGAGAACTTGCAAGCATTGTCCAGCAGGTTGGTGAGCACCTGATCGATCTGGAGCGCATCGAACCGCAGGAGCGGCAGGTCTGGGGGAATAGAGATCCTTACTTGCCTATCTCCAAGCAGGGGGCGCATGCGCTGCAGCACGGCACCTATGATCTCATCCAGCGCCTGCAGCTCCATGTTGGGACGCAGCACCCCGGCCTCTATCCTCGACATATCCAGCAGGTTGCCCACCAGATGGTTGAGCCTCTCGGCCTCCCTATCTATAGAGAGCGCTAGCTCCCGCACATCGGGCGAGGTCTCACCATCAGCCTCGAGGATGCCACCAGCCGCCGTCCGTATCACCGACAGCGGCGTCCGAAGCTCGTGAGATATGGAGGACAGTAAAGCGCTCTTCATGCGATCCGACTCCTCCAAGAGCGCCGCCCTCTTCTCCTCGGCGGCCAACCTATCGCGCTCCATAGCTACAGCCACCTGGTCCGCGCACGCCCGCAGCACCCTGAGCTCATCCTGGGTAAAAGCGGTACCCTCCGGAGGTCGCTGGGCTATCAGCACTCCCTTGGAGCGATCATCTATCATGAGCGGCAGTATGGTCCTGTAACCACCCTCCTCCAGCTCATCAGTGCCCCAACGCGCGACCACCTGTAACCTACCGTCGGCATCGGGGATCAACACCCTGCACGCCGAGAGCTGCAGCATCTCGGAAATGTTGCCCACTAATTTACGCAGCAGACCCTCTAGGTTGACATCTAACAAGATGGACCTCGTAAGGTCATTTATCACCTCCAGCTCCCTAGCACGACGGTGCAGCTGGGCCTCCCGCGACCGTAGATTACCTGCCAGTTGACCAGTAATAAGCGCCGTCACCAGGAACAGCACGAGCGCTAGCCACTCATCGGGATCTCGGATCGTCAGCGACCAGGTGGGCTGCACGAAGAACCAGTCGAACGCTAGAAAGGCCGCTATAGAAGCCACCACCGCAGGACCACTGCCGTAGAGCACGGCGAGCGCCAACACAAGCAGCAGGTAGATCATCGATATGTTGGCGATGTGCCAGCGCGTGAAAAGCAGCGATATAAGGCGCGTTATCGCTGCTACGCCAATCAAAGACAGGCCGTAGCCTGCAGCTGTGCTGCGGACCACGGCCTGTAGGTGCCGGCGCCTCCAAGAAGCTAGCAACGCCCTAAAATCTGTGATATTAAATGTATTTGCTTTCGAGGTCACACGCATCCCGCGTGATTATAGCACTAGGATCCTAAGCGCTCACCCCCTGTGCCATGCGCTGGGCCTGGGGCATAGGCTCAGCAGCGGACCTACCGATAGCTGCAGCCACCTTCCTGACACCAGTCATCAGCTGCTCAAACTCCTCAAACGTCACCTGCTGGGCATTATCGCTCATCGCTCCCTCCGGATTGGGATGCACCTCCACCAACAACCCATCCGCTCCTGCTGCCACCGCTGCCAAACTCACTGGCCCCACCAAACTCGACTTCCCTGTCCCCTGACTCGGATCCCCTATCACCGGCAGGTGCGATAACCTCTTCACTAACGCGATCGCACCCAC
>JBHORE010000099.1:0-5104 GCA_042408415.1 Thermobaculum sp. | reverse complement strand
GCGCATGATAGCTGCGGGACAGATAACAGAGATTGAAGCTAGAAGGCATCCTCAAAGAAACCTTATATTTCGATCTTTGGGTACAGAGCCTGTGGTTGAGATAGATATGTTTGTTGAATCCCTAAGGCCGGGAGACAGGTTACTTCTCTGTAGTGACGGCCTAAACAGCATGGTATCCGATGATGTTATAGCTGATATCGTCTCCCATGAAAGTGATGTCGATCGGGCTTGCAGATTGCTTATAAGGGCTGCGAATGATGCTGGCGGTGCAGACAATGTAAGCGTTGCTCTGGTCGAAATGGTAGCGCTTGAGGACCAGAGATCAATGTAAAAATATTTTTCCTTGAGATACTAGAACTTATCTATAGGTCACCCACAGTAACTATACTTATTACATATGTAATTTATGTTGAGAGAATAAATTCCGATCCCTTCTTAGAGATATCTTTATGAGAAAGCTTCTTTTACTCCATCTACTTATATTTAGTCTCTTGATTACTTCTTGCTATTCACCGCGTAAAGTTGCCGAAACTGAAAGAAGGAGTTTGTCTGTCTCCTATCAACAAGGTAATGAGTCAAATCATGTAGATAATGCAGAAGCCAGAAAAAAGGCTAAAGAATCACCAAATGGCCAGCTATCTAACTCGAAATTCGTGGGTGATAGTAGAAAAAGCTTAGATCGGGGAATCCGATCTTCTGATTCAAACCCTGGTAAAAATGCTGAGGGTGTTGCGCAGAAACAACCTTCAACCCCTGAGGGAAACACCTCAAGCAAGATTGCAAATCGCCAGCAGCCAGTAATATCCGATTCTACTCTTATGTATGTGAGTACTTCTAATGGAGCGGGGCTGAACTTGAGGGAAGCTCCTGGAGTAATTTCTAGAGTACTTGTGGTCATTCCTAATGGCTCTAGGATTAGAGTATGGAAAAAATACTCTCAAGTACTGGATGGCTATACCTGGTATAGGGCAAGTTATCGTTCGACGACGGGCTACGTAGCTTCAACCTTCTTATCTAGCGGCCCTGGCGGTTCCTCAAGTGATGAGGATCAAAATACCGTTGGTAAAACCGTCATCTCAAAGATTGATAACAGTTCGAGCGTTGGTCGTGTTTATGATCGTAAGGGTAATACTTGGACTCTGAATGCTGTCGGAGACATAATGCTTAGCAGGTCCGTGCTCTATAAGATGAGATATTACGGCAGCTATCGTCATCCTTATCTCAGGACTGCCAATTTACTAAGGGATGCTGATTTTACTATAGCTAACTTGGAGCTACCTCTCTCAGACCGGATTCCTCCGCCTGCGGATGACCATACTATGACTTTTGTAGCACCTACAGCTGCTGCCGATGGCCTAAGGTGGGCAGGGATAGATGCTGTTACTTTGGCTAATAATCATACCCTGAACTTTGGGCAGGCGCCTTTAGTAGATACATTGAATGCACTAGATAAATATGGAATCGGGCACTTTGGTGGGGGTGTAAACTGGGAACAGGCTTATTCTCCTGCTATCTACAATATAAAGGGAATTAAGGTGGCTTTTCTGGGATTCGATGGCGTCTATTGGTGGAACTGGGCCAACAAGAACGCCCCAGGTATAGCTACAGCTTGGGAAGATCCCGTTAGAGAGGCGATTGCTAGGTCTAAACAACAGGCAGATGTTGTAATTCCTTACTTCCACTGGGGAGTTGAGTATACTTCAGTACCTAATCAGTTCCAGCGTCATATGGCAAGGGTAGCTATCGATGCCGGTGCCGACTTAGTGCTAGGCTCACATCCACATTGGGTACAGCAGGTCGAAATCTATAAGAGTAAGCTGATAGTGTATTCGATGGGAAACTTTGTATTCGATCAAATGTGGTCTCAGGAGACAAGGCAGGGGGTAATAGTCAAGTTCACCTTCCAAGGCAGAAACCTCGTATCTGCCAAGTTCTTGCCGGTCCTCATAGAGGATTATAATCAGCCAGTGCCTGCCACTGGTGATGACTATCGTGCGGTGCTGGATCGCATGGGGGTAGAGCCGATAGTTTATTTTGCTAAGGAGCGTGTACCTGCAAGGTGAGTTGTTCTCTCAACTCATCTGGCTCATTTACCGGCATGGAACATGTATAGTTTCTGCACACGAATGCTGTAGGTTTGTTGTTCCTGAGTGCCCTGTCCTGAAGTAACGGTAGATCACTGCGAGATGCCTCTTCCTCAGTAGTAGAGATGAGTATCTTATTGGGTATGTATGTTTGTCTTATGACTTCTAACAAGGCCTCTGTGTTTGCAGAATGCTTGTCTCCAAGTATTACGATTTCCACCGGTGGGACTAGGAGAGTATTAGCGACACACAGCATATGTCCAAACGCTGTAGGATGCTTGGACATAACCGGCGCGAGCCCACGTATCACTCTGGATGCGATCTCTCTATATTCCTGCCTATCGAATATCACGGCTAGCCTTAGTAAAGCCATGCAAGCAAGAGAATTTCCAGAAGGTGTCGCGTTGTCGTACAGGTTCCTAGGCTGCAAGAATATGTCGCTATGCTTCATAGAGGTGTCAGAGAAGGTCCCTATCTCCTCCTTCCAGAAACTATCTATCATATCCTGTACAAAGCGTCTTGCACTTTCTAGCCATTTGCCATCTGAGGTTATCTCGTAGAGGGTTATTAGTGAGTTAGAGAGTGCAGCGTAATCTTCCAAAAAGCCTGGTACTTTTGGTTTGGAGTCGCTGTAAGTGTGATGCAGCATACCATCAACGACCAAGTTGTCTAATAGGAATTGTATGTTCCTCTGAGAGGCAGTTACGTACTCTGGATTATTCATTGCAAATCCCGCTTCTGCCAAAGTATTGGACATCAACGCATTCCAAGACGTAACTACCTTAGTGTCCTTTGCAGGTGGTGTTCTTTGGTCTCTGTGATGTAGTAACTTCATCGAAGCTTTGTCAATTATCTTTTCTACCTCGGACAGGTTCATGTTATGATCTCGGGTTATATCCTCTAGGGTCTTTGCTATATGTAGGATGTTTTTGCCCTCGAAGTTGCCGCTCGCAGTCACGCCGTAATACTCACATAAGAGCTCAAACTCTTGCTCATTAAGGACCTTCTTTATTTCATCTAATGTCCACAGGTAGTACTTACCCTCCTCACCTTCTGAATCTGCATCTTGTGCTGAATAGAACCCTCCTTGAGATGACGTCATATCCTTCAGTACGTATTGTAAAGTTCTATCGGCCACCTTTAGGTACCAGTTCTTATGTGTTGCCTGCCAGGCGTGCAGGTAGGCTCGAGCAATAAGTGCCTGATCATAAAGCATCTTCTCAAAGTGAGGTATCAACCAGGTTCTATCTACGGAATATCGGTGAAAGCCCCCGCCTAGGTGGTCATGTATACCTCCCAAGCTCATGCTATCCAGGGTAATGGC
Source organism: Thermobaculum sp. (assembly GCA_042408415.1). GTDB lineage: Bacteria > Chloroflexota > Chloroflexia > Thermobaculales > Thermobaculaceae > Thermobaculum. The sequence goes on along the minus strand of JBHORE010000099.1, from coordinate 1,696 downwards.
TACCATGTCAAGGTATTCCTGCTGCTGAGTTCGGATGAAGCTTTGCAGCAAATATTCAACAGTCATGGGTTGTGGGAACTTGGGTGCAGTGCCAAAGCCTCCATATTGATAATCGAAGCCACTCTTTAGGTTCTGGCAGGCACTTTCCAGAATTTCTAATGATATATCGTGCGATTTCAGTTCGGCCCTGCTGATCTGGAGCAGTTGCTGGGCGATCTGCGACGCGCTCTGTTCGACCTCTTGTCTTCGGGTACGATACACCTCAGATAGCCATAACAACAACCTTTTGAATCCTGGCAGTCCTGCCCTATCTTCCGGGGGAAAGTATGTACCTCCAAAGAAGGGTTTACCATCGGGAGTTAGAAAGACGGTCAGTGGCCAACCTGCCTGCCCTGTCATTGCCTGCACAGCTTCCATGTAGATAGCATCTATGTCAGGTCTCTCTTCTCGATCAACCTTGATGTTTACAAAATTATCATTCATTATCTTGGCTATCTCAGGATTCTCAAACGACTCATGTGCCATAACATGACACCAATGACAGGAAGAATACCCTATAGATAGCAGTATAGGCTTATCTTCTTTACGTGCTTTATCAAAGGCTTCTTGTCCCCACGGATACCAGTCAACCGGATTTTGAGCGTGCTGTAAAAGGTAAGGACTTGATTCCTGAGCTAATCGATTTGGCATGTTATTTCCCCAATATGATGTTTGTAGATAATTCCTGCCGCAATGTTTGTACCATCTAAGTGACGTGAGTAATGGATCTTGAAGATCAGCAAGCGGTCATTTAGACACGATTTCACTGCCAGCAAAGTCCTTTCAATGCACCTGTTTCTTGCTTACAAGATCCAGATCATGACATATAAGTCGAAGATTGTTGTAAGATAACACGCAAGTGACATCTACTTGCTATTCTACGTTCATCGCGAGGATTCATGAGTCCGCCTCTAAAAGACTTCCAAGAAGGTATAGAAAGCTGAAATCTCTTCTGAGAGTTAGAGTAAGCAGCGTGCCGTTGGGACTCAAGAGTGATGGGTATGGAGAGGGCTCATGTTTACTAGGTTTTGTGGTGCCGAGGGGCGGATTCGAACCGCCGACACCGTGATTTTCAGTCACGTGCTCTACCCTCGACCCTCTATATCCAGGCCTCCCCACAACCCTTCCCTACTACATGTTGTGGCTGCGTAGGCGTCGTCAGTCCTGACAGCAACGCTGACAGCAACGGGGCCTCAGGCAGGAGGGAACCATGCGACACGCCAACGGCGAGGGCACGGTCTACAGGCGCAGTGATGGCCGCTGGGTGGCCGCTGTGGTATATGATGGCCGGCGTATCTCTCGCTACGCCGGGACGCGGCGGGAAGCGCAGAGGCTGCTGCGGGAGCTGCTGGGGGAGAGGGAGGAGCACAGGCTCGTGCCGCCGCACAAGCTCACGCTGTCGGCGTACCTGGCGGAGTGGCTCGCGATGCGGTGCGACCTGCGTCCCAGCACGCTGGAGGGCTACCGGCGGATCGTGCATGGACACGTCGATCCCGCGCTGGGGGGCCGGAGGCTGCAGGAGCTGTCTCCCTTGGAGGTGGCGCGATGGCTCGCAGCGCTGTCGGGACGTGCTCCCAGGAGGGCCGTGCAGGTCCACAAGCTGCTGCACAAGGCGCTGGGGGACGCCGTGCGGTTGGGGCTGCTGGGGACGAACCCC
>JBHORE010000097.1:0-8178 GCA_042408415.1 Thermobaculum sp. | reverse complement strand
GCTTATGGCCCAGGGGACTCCTCGTTAGATCATACACCGGAGGAGCATATTTATATATCCGAGTATGAAAAATCTATAGATATACTTGTAAAAGCATTGAAATATCTTGAAGAGGCGTGAGCAAAGTGAAGATCGGGGTATTGCTGTCGAGAATAAGAATTGAAGAAAAGCTTATTTTTAAGGCTGCTGAAAGACTAGGTGTTGACGTAGTTAGAATAGATGACCGGGACTTAATTTTTGACCTGGGGAAGAAGGATTTCCCTGAGGTGGATATAGTCCTGGATCGCGGCCTGGTTCACAGCAGGGCTGAGTATACTCTAAGGATCCTTGAGAGTTGGGGTATTCCAACTGTCAACAGCTACAAGGCCACGATCACATGCGACAACAAGTTTTTGACCAACATGGCTCTTATCGAGCACGGTGTTCCCACGCTGCGTACTATGTTGGCTTACACGCCAGAGTCAGCTATAGAGGCTATTGAGAGGCTGGGATATCCAGTGGTTCTCAAACCCAATACTGGTTCATGGGGCAGACTGTTGGCGAAGATAAATGATAGGGACGCCGCTGAAGCCGTGTTGGAGCATAAGGAGATCCTGGGATCCTATCATCACTCCATCTTCTATATCCAGGAGTATGTCCAAAAGCCCGGCAGAGATATTAGAGCATTTGTGATAGGAGACTCTGTGATAGCTGCTTCTTACAGGCAGTCTGATCATTGGATCACCAATACTGCCAGAGGAGGTATATCCGCTCCCTGCCCAATAACACCCGAGATCGAGGACTTAGCTCTGCGGGCTGCCAATGCAGTGGGAGCTGAGATAGCGGGCGTAGATATAATCGAGACCCCCGAGGGCTATAAGGTTATAGAGATCAACGTGGGGGCCGAGTTTCACGGTCTGATAGAAACCACCGACCGTGATATCCCTGGAGAAATAGTTTCCTACCTAGTATCTAAAGCCCATAAGTCTACCGTAGAGCCTGTTGCTTCCTAATAAATAACTACGAGAACACATATAGGGGGTAGAAATGCTTAAAGTCTCTATAGTAGGAGCTTCTGGATACGGGGGAGGTGAGCTGCTTAGGTTACTCTTAGATCACCCAGAGGTGGAAGTGGCTCAGGTAACGTCGGAATCTAATGCCGGGAAGTTCGTATACAAAGTACATCCAAATCTGAGAAAGCGCACGGACCTGAAATTCGTTAGCTCCAGCGAGCTTGAGAAATGTGATGTCCTTTTCCTGGCTCTGCCTCATGGTACAGCTATGGAAAAGATAGATCACTGGATAGAACTGGCGCCTGTGATAATCGACCTTAGTGCCGACTTCAGGTTGCGCAACCCAGAAGATTATCCCAAGTGGTATGGACATGACCATGCCCATCCAGAGTTGCTCGGCAAGTTTGTGTACGGCATGCCCGAGCTGCATAGAGAAGAGATCAAGAATTCCAATTATATATCCAGCGGTGGGTGCCTCTCTACGGCAGCTATACTTGGCCTCTATCCCCTCTTTCAAGCAGTAGTAGTGGACTTAGATAAGCCTGTAGTGATAGAGGGAAAGACTGGATCCTCTGGAGCTGGTGGCGGGGTGTCGCTATCCTCACATCATCCGGAGCGCAGCGGTGCTATGAGGTCCTTCAAACCCACAGGCCATAGGCATACAGCTGAGATAGTTCAGGAGCTATCTTTTCATGGCAAGCCTAAGATCAGCTTCTCCGCTACAGCTATTGAAGCTGTGAGGGGGATCTTATCTACAGCCCATGTTTTCCTGAATAAGGAGATGGATGAGCGTGAGCTGTGGAGGATCTATAGAAAAGCCTATGCAGGTGAACCTTTCATGAGGATAGTCAAGGAGAGTAGTGGTGTATACCGCTATCCCGAGCCTAAGATCCTGACTGGTAGCAACTACTGTGATGTGGGCTTTGAGCTTGATCCCGACAATGGACGCGTTGTGGTGATGTCGGCTATCGACAATTTAATGAAGGGAGCAGCCGGTCAGGCCGTACAAGCCTTCAACGTTAGGTTTGGGTTTCCAGAGACCACAGCTCTAGAATTCCCAGGACTGCATCCTATATAAGCGAACGGAGAATTAGAGCGATGCTGGTTATCAAGATCGGTGGTAGCAAAGGGATAAACGTAGATAAGATTCTGGAGGATGTTCCCCATATCCAGGACAAAATGGTCATAGTCCATGGAGCTAATTACGAGCTCAACCAGGTCTCCGAGCAGCTAGGACATCCTCCTCGTATAGTGACCTCAAGTACAGGACAGGTCAGCAGGTTCACCGACCGGCGAACTATGGAGATTTTCATGATGGTCTACTGTGGAAAGGTGAACAAGACCATAGTGGAAAAGCTCCAAAGACTTGGTGTAAATGCGGTTGGGCTTAGTGCTCTAGATGGAGGAATAGCTAAGGGCAGGCGCAAAGACCAGATAAGAGTTGTTGAAGATGGCAAGCCGAAGGTACTGCGGGGAGATTATGCTGGCAGCATACAGCAGATAGATACAAAGCTCATCAACCTGCTGCTCGACAACGGATACCTTCCCGTGCTTACTCCGCCAGCAATATCTCACGAGGGTGAAGCAATAAATGTCGATGGGGATAAGCTTGCTATGGAGATAGCAGCCGCATTGCATGCTGACAAATTCCTAATTTTCTCCGACACACCTGGTTTGCTCAGGAATTTGGAGGATGAAAACTCCCTCATAACAAGAGTGGGGCCTGATGAGATAGAAGAGGCTATGCAGGTAGCAGAAGGCAGAGCTAAGAAAAAGGTGCTTGCAGCTGGCGAGGCTTTGAAGAGAGGCATTGGACAGGTGATCTTTGCTGACGGCCGTGTGGATGCTCCTATCCAGAAGGCACTGGCAGGTATCGGAACGGTAATAGGCTGAAGGGAGTACCGGTATGGATATCCAGCAGATAGAGAATGAAACCCTGGTTCCTATGTATGCCAAGAGGGATATAGCCTTGGTAAGGGGTGAAGGCTATTACCTATGGGATTCAGAAGGTAATAGGTATTATGACTTTGCATCAAACTATGGAGTCAATATTCTTGGGCACTCTCATCCTGCCATTACGGATGCTATATCTCGCCAGGCGTCTACTCTGATCTCTTGCCATCAGAGCTTTTACAACGATGTTAGGGCGAAGTATCTGCAAAAGCTATCTGGCAAACTCCCTGAAGGCCTAGACAGCGTCTTCTTCTGTAATTCTGGTACCGAGTCTGTGGAGGCAGCCATAAAATTTGCGCGGGCCGCTACAGGTAGGAGCAAGATCATAGCTGCAAAACGAGGTTATCACGGCAGGACATATGGCGCTCTTAGTGCTACGGCTGATAAGAAGTACCGAGACCCCTACATGCCTTTAGTACCCGACTTCGAGCACGTACCTTATGCGGATTTAGAAGCCTTGGAGAGAAGCCTGTCCGAGGACGTGGCTGCGGTTATATTAGAGCCTGTGCAGGGAGAATCCGGGATTTATCCTGCTCCTAAGGAATATCTTGCAGGCGTGAGGGCTGCCACAAGCAAATTCAATGTATTATTGATATTAGATGAGGTACAGACCGGCTTTAGGACAGGTAAGTACTTTGCGTTTGAACATTATGACATAATCCCTGACATACTATGCCTTTCTAAGGCAGTGGCCAATGGGTTCCCCATGGGACTTACTATAACCTCTAAAGATGTAGCTTCCAGGTTACCTGCGGGCACTCATGGTAACACCTTCGGAGGTAATCCATTGGCCTGTGCGGTTGCTTTGGTAGTCCTAGAAGAGATTGATAGAGGAGATCTTTTGTCCAATGCTGCTAATATGGGCGCCTATTTGATAGATAGGCTTAGATCTATGAACTCTCCTATAGTACGCGAGGTTAGGGGTTTGGGTCTAATGATAGGGGTGGAGCTCAAGGATAGACCCACAAAGTACCTTAGACTACTACAAGAGAGGGGCTTTATAGCTCTGCCTGCAGGTGCTACGACTATACGTTTTCTGCCCCCAATCATAATCGATCAACAAGCCATAGATGCTCTTGTTGAAGTATTTGAGGAGGTGCTGACAGCCCAGAACGTTGTCAGGGGCTAGTTATCAAAACACAGGAGGAGAGATATGGGTGGTGTTCCTGAAGAGTTCCAGGTGGATTACAAACCGAGTTTTCCTGCGGATTATAGTCCTGGAATCGGCATCATTGGCTGTGGTGGCATAGTCAAAAATGCTCATCTCCCAGCTTACAAGAAGTATGGGCTGCGAGTAGTAGGAGTATATGACGTGTTACCGCAGGCTACTGAAGGTGTGATCGAGACTTTTGGTGTAGAGAGAGTATACGACAGCTTGGAAGACCTGCTTGCAGATCCAGCTATAGAGGTAGTAGATATCGCCACTCATCCTGCTGAGAGGTTCGAGCTCATAAATAAAGCGCTTGATGCCGGTAAGCACGTACTCTCGCAAAAGCCTCTTGCACTTACTCTAAGTGAGGCAAAACAGCTAGTTAGTAAGGCGGAGCATAAAAGACTCAAGCTAGCCGTCAATCAGAATGGCAGGTGGGCCCCTCCATGGAGAGTGGCTACAATTCTAGTCCAAAAAGGCATTATCGGCGATGTGCTGTCAGTTACTCACTTATACGACATAAATTACTCTTGGGTCACAGGTACGAATTTTGATCGAATCAAGCATTTTGCTATATACGACTACTCTATACATTGGGTCGATATTACTAGGTGTTGGATGGAAGGAAAGATCCCTAGCGTGGTAAGGGCTCGCGAATATAGGACCCCGATCCAGCCTTCAGATAGCATCACTCCTTGGGGTATGTGGATGGACTTCGAGTATCCCAAAGGGTATAGTGCTTTCATACGTGGAGTTGGCTGTTCACAGACTTCTCAAGAAGGGCATTATTTCTGGATTCATGGTCGAGAAGGTACTATCAGAGGAAGTGTATTGGGCAGTGATTACGTAGAACTTGAGAAGGATGGTAATTACTACAAGTACGAGCTTGAAGGGCAATGGTTTCCAGATGGTTTTGCAGGAAGTATGGCTGAACTTCTCTCCTCCGTGAAAGAGGATCGAGAACCCTATAACTCAGCTTCTCATAATTTGCTCTCTTTGCAGATGGTGCTTGCTGCTTGTAAGTCAGCTGAGAGCTCAGGGAACCCCGTGAGTCTGGAGGAGGTGGAGAATTGAAACTGGGAGCGATGGACTATCTATTGCCGGGCAAAACTCCGAGTGAAATGTTCACCCTTGCAAAATCCTTGAGCTTTCACGGAGTGGAGATCAATCTTCATAGAGAACATCTAAGGTCTGATAATGGTCTGCTTGTACAGATCAAGAACGCATCTGAATCTTCTGGGGTAGAAGTATCATCTCTGGTCCTTGGAGAACACAACTACGGAGGAGTTAGCAGTTCTGATCAGGACGTTGTTTCTCAGGCTAAGGAAGATATAAAAGCAGCTATTGGTTGGGCCAGAGAGCTAGGCGCGAGTATTATACTTGTGCCTTTCTTCGGTAAAGGAGAAATTATAACTCAGGAAGACTTTGAGAGAGCAGTAGAAGCCTTTCGGGAACTATGCCCTAAGGCTGAAGCTTTCGGGATAAAGTTGTGCTATGAGGGTACACTTCCAGCCCAGAGAATAAAGGAGATGGCTTCGGCCGTAGGCTCGCCTGCTGGCTTTGGCTGTTACTTTGATTTGGCCAACATAGTCTGTAGAGGACTCGATACTGCTACTGAGATACGAACTCTGGGCTCTTTGGTATCTCAGGTGCATATAAAGGACTGCCTTGTTGGTACTGGCGATTGCCATCTTGGACATGGTTTCGTAGATTTCGCAGAATCATCAAAGGCTTTGCGAGAGATAGGTTTCGACGGATGGCTAGTGCTTGAAACTCCAGCTTCACCTCCTCCAATAGTTCAGAGAGATGCGACTTTCGCTCGTAAGTGGTTTCCAGAGGTGGGGCTGCCTGAGTGGCCTCACTTTGGAGCCTTCACTTGGGACTATCAACCTAATGACTGGAATAAGTTGGTAGAGGACTTTGGCAATTACGGACTCAAATATGTACAGTTATCAGGCCCTTTGCTCACAAGCGCTTTAGCCAGCGACTCCGGTTATGCTTCAGCTCTGAACTATTTGAAGAACTCGGGATTGTCGGTTGCTGCTATCGGGGCCTATTGCAACCTCGTAGCTCCAGATGATGTGAGAAGGAGAGATAACATCGATTTCCTAAAGAGGTGTATCAAAGCCGCTCCTGGTCTCGGTACGTATGTAGTTGCTACGGAGACCGGTAGTTTTAATCCTGAGAGCGATTGGTTGCCTACTCAACTCAATAAGACAGAACAAGCTTGGCATATGCTGTTGGAGGCTTTGGATGAGCTTGTGCCTGTGGCTAAAGAAAATAATGTAGTGTTGGCGCTCGAGGGCTATGTGAATAATGTGTTATATAACTTTTGCCAGATAGAGGCCCTAAACAGACATTACAATAGCGATAACCTTCAATTGGTGCTAGACCCTTACAACTATATCTCGAGCTATCTACTACCGGCACATGAAAGGCTTACGCAGGGATTCCTCTTCAGGTTCGAAAGTAGTTTTGTAATTGCTCACCTGAAGGATGTGTCGGCTGAGGGCGCTGAGGTAGAAACGCCCGAATTTGGTGCTGGAGTTTTCAGTCAGCAACCCTACTTAGAGTTCTTGAGAAGACAGAGGTTTGATCTTCCTCTGATACTTGAACATCTACCTATGGATCATATTCCAAGTGTCATAAAGCAAGTGCTTAGTATCAAAGATCAAAATTAGCTTAAAGGGTGGTTTATGGAGAAGGTCAAGAAAGTAGTACTGGCATATTCTGGTGGACTGGATACTTCCGTCATACTTGCGTGGATAAAAGAGAACTATGGGGCAGAAGTAATTGCTTTTACCGCTGATGTTGGGCAGGGAGAAGAGGTGGAGGAAGCCAAACATAAGGCTCTGGCCACCGGCGCTTCCAAGGCATATGCGCTAGATCTACGCGAAGAATTCGTCAGAGATTTTGTTTTCCCTGTTATAAGAGCTGCGGCTGTCTACGAGAACCAATATCTAATGGGCACATCGATAGCCAGACCCCTTATAGCTAGAGAACTAGTAAGAATTGCTCGAGAAGAAGGGGCCGATGCAATAGCCCATGGTGCAACTGGTAAGGGTAATGATCAGGTAAGGTTCGAGCTTACGGCATACGCCCTGCAGCCCGATATAAAAGTCATTGCTCCATGGAGGGAGTGGAGCTTTAAGGGTAGGACCGATCTAATCAATTACGCCAAGGAAAAGGGTATTCCGGTTCCGGTTACTCCAGAGAGGCCATACTCCATAGATGCTAATCTATTTCACATAAGCTATGAGGGTGGTGTACTGGAGGATCCATGGGTAGCACCGCCAAAGGGTATGTGGCGACTTACACGTGATCCAGAAGAAGCCCCAGATGTTCCCGAGGAGATAGAGATTGAATTTGAGGCAGGTAATCCCATAGCAGTGAATGGTCAGAGGATGGGGCCGCTAGAGTTACTACAATGTCTCAATCAGGTAGCTGGTAAGCATGGCGTGGGCAGGGTGGATATCGTCGAGAACAGATTCGTTGGTATGAAGTCTAGAGGATGTTATGAGACTCCTGGAGGTACATTGCTACATATAGCTCATCGAGCTGTCGAGTCTATAACTCTTGATAGGGAGGTAATGCACCTCAGGGATCAACTCATACCTCAGTACGCTGAGATGGTGTATAACGGCTTCTGGTATGCTCCGGAAAGGATCGCCCTGCAGAAGTTCATGGATGATATTCAGCAACGAGTTAGTGGTGTTGCCAGACTCAAACTATACAAGGGTAATGCTTACGTGACGGGCAGAAAGTCCGATACTTCTCTATATGATCACAAGACTGTTACTTTCGAAGAGGATGAGGTGTATAACCAAGCCGATGCTGGAGGCTTTATACGACTTCAGGCTTTGAGGCTGAGAACACACGCAGCTAAGAGACTAGGCCCAGGCGAATAACAGTATACTTATATAGATGCAGGACAACTTCTCTTAAGGATTAGCATTGGCTACTGGTATATATAAGCACTTAGTACTACCCTTGCTAGATAGACTGGACTCCGAAACTTGGCACGAAAGGGTAAGGCACGGTCTACATACCGTGGAACAAGTGCCTTTGGGTCCCGAGTTCCTT
>JBHORE010000096.1:0-71456 GCA_042408415.1 Thermobaculum sp. | reverse complement strand
GCACAATAATCGAGGCTCACCTAGACCCCAATCAGGGGCCAACAGCCACAGTACTAGTTCAGAATGGTACACTCAAGCCCAGAGATTTTGTGCTTGTCGGATCTGTAACTGGCAGAATCAGGGTAATGTTCGATGACAAGGGACAGAAGCTGAGGAAGGCCGAGCCTTCTACTCCAGCAAGGATCATAGGGCTAGAGGGGGTACCTGAGGCTGGAGATAAATTGCTCGTAGTCACTGATGAAAAACTTGCCAAGCAGGTTGCTCTCCAAAGGGCCAAGGCCGCTCAAGCAGCTGCATTGGCTAGTAACCGCCCAGCAACGCTTGAGGAGCTATTCAAGAACGCCTCAGATAGCAAAGAGAAAGAGCTTAACATCATCTTGAAAGCAGACGTGCAAGGTTCCATTGGAGCCATACAACATGCGCTCTCGCAGATTCAAGAAGAAGGTGCCAAGATATCTATCATCTATTCAGGTACTGGAACCATTTCAGAGTCAGACGTGAAACTGGCTGCGGCTTCCAACGCGATCATTATCGGGTTTAATGTCAGACCTGACCCTGCCGCGCGCAAGACTGCTGAAGCTGAGAAGATCGATATCCGTTACTATAACGTCATATACAACTTGCTCGACGATGTAAAGGCCGCTCTAGCAGGTCTACTAGAGCCAGAATCCAAGGAGGTTATAGACGGCTACGCAGAAGTGAGAGCTGTATTCAGACTTCCTAATAAGGAACAAGCTGCTGGTCTCTATGTTCTAGATGGTAAAGCGCTTAGAAATAGCAGAGTCAGGGTGATTAGAAACGGAGCGGTCATATACGACGGAACAGTATCCTCTCTCAAACGCTTCAAAGATGATGTCCGAGAAGTGGCAGCAGGATACGAATGCGGACTCACTGTAGCCAACTTCAACGATTTCCAAGAGGGCGACCACGTAGAGTTCTATCATACAGAGCAGGTTAGTAGGCAATAGCATGAGTAGAAGGACTGAGCAAGTAGCTCAGGAAATCAAAAGACATATAAGTGAGCTTCTTGTACAGGAAGTAAGGGATCCTAGGATTGGGTTCGTAACTGTTACCGCTGTAGAGGTATCTCCCGACTTGGAGCATGCAACTATACACGTAAGCGTGCTCGGATCTGAGGAAGATGAGAAGGAAACCATGAAAGCACTTAGAAGAGCTTCCGGATTCCTCAGATCCGAGCTTGCCAAACGCATAAGGCTCAGGAAAATGGCCGAACTAAGGTTTGAGCCAGACAGAAGTGCCGCAGAGGCTATACGTATAAGCCAACTGTTAAACCAAGTCCTACCCCCAGATGACAGACAGAAAGAATCAGAGTAAAGAATCTCTCAATGGCTTCGTTGTAATCAATAAACCTCTCGGCGTTACTTCTCAGTGGGTAGTCAATAGGATAAAAAGACTGTTTGGTACCAGACGTGTAGGGCACGTAGGGACACTAGATCCATTCGCAACAGGCGTGCTGCCCATTGCTATGGGCAAAGCAAATCGGCTAGCCGATATTATCCATTCACGTCCCAAGTCTTATGTAGCCGACTTGTCCTTTGGGTTCAAGACCTCTACTGGCGATTTAGAGGGAGATATCATTGCCCAATCGGACATTATCCCTAGGCCAAAAGATATAGCGGAGATATTACCAGAGTTTATAGGTCAAATAGAGCAAAATCCTCCCAAATATTCTGCAATTAGGATCGAAGGTAGGAGAGCTTACGAATTAGCTAGACAAGGGAAAGAATTGACCTTGCCTACTCGCAAGGTAGAAATTTACTCGCTAGAGGTGTTGGAATTTCGAGATTGTACCCTAAAACTAGCTATATCTTGCTCATCGGGTACATACATACGCTCGCTTGCCGAGGATATAGCTGAGCGTCTAGGAGCATACGGGTACCTCAGCAAGCTCGTAAGAACAAGTGTAGGGGCATTTAGCATCGAGAGCTCCATAACTATAGAGGAATTGGAATCGACAGACAACGATCTACAGGCTGCTTTGGTACACCCTCCAGATGACGCACTTACCCACTTACCAGCAGTCGTGCTGGACGAGCTAGAGGTCCATAGGATAAGTAATGGAGCGACGGTAAAAATGGCAGATATATCGGAAGAAACTGTTCCTCTAGTAAGAATATATAGTGCCAACGGAGAAATAGTTGGTCTTGCTGAGTATAGAGATAATACACTATTCCCTCGTATAATGCTAAAGTAATCGTATGCATAAATACATCTCTTCGCTTATCCACGAAAGGCCATACCGAGAATCCCCAGGGCCTCAAGTAATAACTATGGGGACCTTCGATGGTTTACATCTTGGGCACCAGGCAATAATCAAAAAGACACTAGCAATAGCTGAAGAACATGGCTTAGAAAGTACTGCCATCACATTTCACCCGCATCCTAGATATGTACTTAGCGGGAGTAAAGTTCCTCAACTACTGCCCTTAGAAGACAGACTAGACCTTCTTGCCGATATGGGCATCAACCATGTATGGTGCATTAATTTCGATCTAGAGCTAGCCAAGCTAACGGCAAAGGAGTTTTTCGAACTCCTTTCAAAATGGATAGTGCCAGCAGCACTAGTAGTGGGTGAAAACTTCCGCACAGGTCGTAACCGAGAAGCCGGAGTCAAAGAACTAGATGTTCTTGGACAGGAACTTGGATGGGAGCTTATATCAGTGCCAACACTATATATTCATGGGCAGCCCGTCTCGAGTACTCGAATAAGGCATCTATTGACCCAAGAGGGAGATGTAGAATCAGCAGCCTCTCTCCTTGGCCGTAACTATTACATCAAGGGAACAGTCGTACATGGCGAGGGGAGGGGCAGGCAGCTAGGTTATCCCACAGCAAACCTCAGTATAAGCAGCGATATAGTCGTGCCATACAATGGCATCTACTACTGCGATGCCTATCTAGATGAACCATCAACACAATCAAAAGTAGCTGCAGTAAGCATAGGCACTAGGCCCACTTTTGGAGGTGGAGAAAGAACAATAGAAGCCTACTTACTGGACTGGTATGGTGACCTTTACGACAGGACACTCAAACTTGAATTCATTCACAGAATTAGAGACGAGCTCAAGTTCGCGTCTGTAGAAGATCTCATAGATCAAATGGATCGAGATGTTGCCAACATTAGGTCTCTAGCCTCATCAAGGCTGAGGAATCAGGTCCAGCAGAATAGATAAGCTCCTATAAATCAAGGTAACAGGGTGGCGCAAAGGGTACCGTAAGTAAATTCTATATCTATACAGAAGGGGTTTCTATGCTCGCAAGCGTTGCTAGTTGTGCAGTTATAGGGCTAAATGGTGCACTAGTAGACATCGAAGTAGACATAGGGCCAGGCTTACCCACCTTTACCATAGTAGGTCTTCCAGATACCGCAGTTCAAGAAGCTAAGGAGAGAGTTAGAACAGCCATCAAGAACTCAGGATGCGCTTTCCCTAACAGAAAGATCACAGTAAATATGGCACCAGCAGACCTTCGAAAAGCAGGACCAGCATATGATCTTCCAATTGCGGTGGGTATATTAATAGCTTCAGGCCAGGCAAACACCCCAATGCCAAAATCAGTGTTCATAGGGGAGCTTGGATTAGATGGGACAGTACGACATGTAAACGGCATAATCTCTATGGTAAGCACTGCCATGGAAGAAGGCTTCTCTCAGGTATTCGTTCCCAAGGAGGATGCACCGGAGGCAAGTCTTATACCAAATGTAACTATTTACCCAGTACACACACTTGGAGAGTTGGCAGCCCACCTAAGAGGTGAAGCCCCCATAGTACCTTTTACTAATAGTGCAGGATGGCAAGACGAAGCTCTGATAGAAGGTCTGACAGACATGTCAGAAATAAAAGGACAAGACCATGCAAAGAGAGCCCTAGAGATAGCAGCAGCAGGTCATCATAACATCCTTATGTCAGGACCTCCTGGATCTGGGAAGACGTTGCTAGCCAGATCGTTACCGACTATATTACCCAAGATGTATACAGAAGAAGCGCTGGAAGTTACCAAGATCTATAGCGTAGCAGGACTACTCCCTAAGAATAGACCTTTGATAACAGAGAGACCTTTTCGAGCACCTCATCACACTATATCTTATGCGGGATTGATTGGAGGCGGAAGACAACCCAAACCTGGCGAAGTTAGTCTTGCACACCGAGGAGTTTTATTCCTTGATGAGATGCCGGAATTTGCGCAGAATATCCTCGAGTTATTGAGGCAACCTCTGGAAGATAGAGTGGTTACCATTAGCCGAGTTTCTGGCACCATTACACTACCAGCTGACTTTCTGTTGGTTGGAGCCATGAACCCATGCCCATGTGGATACGCTGGGGATCTGGTAAGAGAGTGTCAGTGTTCTCCAGCTGCCATCACTCGCTACCAAAAGAAGCTGTCTGGGCCATTGATGGACCGGATAGACATCCACATCGAGGTTCCCAGAGTGGAATTTGAGAAATTAGCTTCTCGAGGAACAGGAGAAAGCTCAAAGAATATAAGGGAGCGAGTGGAAAAGGCAAGAGAGATACAGAAAAAGAGGTTTGATAATAATCCTCACAAGCAAAACTCAAACATGACTCCTGCCGACATACGACGTTACTGCCAGCTAAATGAAAAGGGCCAAGCAATTCTGAAAATGGCCGTGCAGCAGCTCGGACTATCAGCAAGGGCCTACCATAGAATACTCAAATTAGCCCGAACAATAGCAGACCTAGAGGGTCACGATCAGATACAAACATCGCATGTAGCGGAGGCTATACAATACAGGCGCAGAGAGATGAACTAACATTTGTCAAGTTAGAACTTAGCCAGAAAGCTTAGAGTATAGCACGTAGAAAAGTACGTGTGCGGTCATGTTGAGGATTGCTGAATATGTCCTCGGGCTTGCCCTGCTCCAAAATAACACCGTGATCCATAAATACGACTTCATCAGCAACCTCACGGGCAAATCCCATCTCGTGAGTCACGACGATCATGGTCATACCTTCATAAGCAAGGTTTTCCATAACCATAAGAACCTCTCCCACCAATTCGGGATCAAGAGCTGAAGTGGGCTCATCAAACAGCATAACCTTAGGATGCATAGCTAGGGCCCTAGCTATAGCTACCCTCTGTTGCTGTCCTCCAGAAAGTTGGCTGGGATAACTATTAGCCTTATCAGCAAGCCCCACCTTAGATAGTAGACTCAAACCCTCTTCTATAGCCTGTTTCTTGGGAATACCGCGAACGTGAATAGGAGCCTCTATGATGTTCTCCAAAGCAGTCATATGTGAGAAAAGGTTGAAACGTTGGAACACCATGCCTATTTCGGCACGCTGCCGAGCTACAGCTTTGGGGGATAATTCTATAAGTCTACCGTTAACCTCTTTATACCCTACAAGGTGACCTTCTAGATATATGCGCCCTGAGTCTACTTTTTCAAGATGGTTTATACATCTCAGCAGGGTGCTCTTCCCAGATCCGCTAGGACCAATTATAACTATAGTCTGACCTTTTTGGACCTCCAGGGTTATTCCCCGAAGCACCTCTATGTGCCCAAAACTCTTATGAACATCTTCTACATAGACCATAGCATTCTGAGCATTCATCCTCTTCTCAGAGCTCCTGCCATCATCCTTCCAAAGAGACCTGCTGCTTGAGGCTCACGCACAAATCCCCTTTCAAACCTTCTCTCTAGTTTGCCTTGCAAGTAAGAGGCTATGGTAGTCATAGCAAGATACCACAGAGAAGCTATTGTGAGCAGCTCGAAGTATCTGAATGTAGCACTATAGATCTCCTGGGTAGCAAAGAGCAGCTCACGAGCGCTTATAACGGCCACCAGCGAGGTATTTTTGAGCATTGAGATAAACTCATTACCTGTAGGAGGAATAATTATCCTTATGGCCTGAGGAAGAATTATCCTTCTCATCGCTAGCCACCTAGTCATGCCTAAGGAGAGGGCGGCCTCCATCTGACCGCCCTCAACAGAAAGAATGCCTGCACGTATAATCTCGGCCATGTACGCGCCCTCGTTCAGGCTGAGGGCTATTATTGCCGATGGCACCTCCGGTATCACTACTTTCTGATTAGTAAGTTGCGGAATGGCAAAATAGACGAATATTATCTGTACAAGCAGAGGTGTGCCTCTGAAAAGCCATATGTAGAAACCGCTTATCCACCTGAATACAGGTATACGACTATGAGATATTCTCCCCAAAGCCGCTACCAATCCCAGCAATATGCCAAGAAACTGTGATACTACAGAGAGAAATATAGTTAGCTCAGCCCCTCTAATTATAGAAGGGTGAAATAAGTACTCCCAAAATATTGCAGGATCAAAGTTCATCTCTCAAAATCCCGATCAATAAATTTACTCTTTGAGAGCAGCTCCTTCTACTCCCCATTTCTTGAGGATTCGGTCATACTCCCCGCTTGCCCTTATTTGTTGCAGCGCCTTAGTCAGCGCATTCTTGAGATCCTGCCTATTTTTGGGAATCGCTATACCATAATTCTGACCAGCGGAGAAAGGTTTACCAGCCAGCTTGAACTTAGATGGGTTTTCTTTTATGTGAAAGGCAGTCACGGGGAGATCCGAAGTATATACATCTACGTGCCCAGATACAAGTGCCTGCCAGGCATCGGTATCCTGCGTAAAGGTCTTCAGAGTCATCTTCTTGGGGCATTGCTCATTGACCTTTTGGAGTTCATCTAGCTCCACAGTTCCCCTTTGAACAGACACTGTATAGCCGCAGAGATCCTTATAGCTATCAGCTTTAATATTGCTGTCGCTGGGAGCAACGATTCCTATGCTGGCTGTCATATAATCTACGAAATCAACCTGTTGCCTCCTCTCTAGAGTGTCGTTCATACTGGACATTATGATGTCGAATTTTCCTCTCTGTAGTGCCGCGATTATCGTATCAAAGGAATTATTTACAATCTTGGCGCCCTTTAGCCCCATCGCCTTAGCAAGGGCATTGGCCAAATCCACATCAGCGCCTACTATTTGTCCTGTCTTTGGATCAACGGACTCCATAGGTGGATAGCTAGCATCCGTTCCTACAGTTAGATACCCATCATTTATCAGCTTTAGCTGAGGTGCAGGTGAAGATGCAGCTGTAGTAGGAGATGGCGATGGAGATTGAGTAGAGGGAGAAGGAGACGATGTGCCGGTGCTACCAGAGGTGGGGGTAGCCCCTCCCTGCTGCCCTCCACAGGCGATCAAAAAGGTTAATCCTAAGATCAATATTGGAAACATTAGAGACTTTTTTATGGCCTGTTTGCTCTTCTTCATAGTTTACGATCGTGACCTCCAGCGTGAAAACTCGTAATAATTATTGCAGACTCATATACAGAATCAGAGCGAATTATATAGCAATTACAAGCCTCAAAGAAGGACAAAACAAATCAAAAAGTTGAGGGAGTTATGCTAAAAGCTTTCCTACACGGCTTTTTGTTGGCCGTTGGGTTGATAATCGCCATCGGCCCACAAAATATGTTCGTTCTCACACAGGGAGCTACACATCCAAGGTTTGCTAAGGCTATCCCAGCTATTATTACGTCCTCGGTATCCGACACAATTCTGATCCTTATCGCAGTGTTAGGCGTGTCTTTGTTGGTATTGAACAAGCTTTGGATAATGGTAACGGTGACTACTATAGGTACAGTATTCCTAATCTACACAGGATGGGTTAACTGGAAAAGCTCTCAGGCACACAACCACGTTATACATACTGGTGAATCGACGAATTGGCCAGTTCGTAGGCAAGTTGTATTTGCACTATCTTTTTCTCTCCTGAATCCCGGAGCAATAATGGACACCGTAGGTGTGATAGGTACAAGCTCGCTAACTTACTCTGGGAAAGAAAAGCTATCTTTTACCCTTGCAACTATAGCAGTATCTTGGATCTGGTTTGCTCTGTTAGCATTAACCGGCAGAATTATGAAGAAAAGCACAGCAATGTAGGGTGTCTTGAACAAGGCGTCAGCCATAGTTATGTGGGGTAGCGCCATTTACTTGGCACAACAGCTACTTACTGTCGTTACGGCGAAGTAGGCATGGGTAACATAGCTGTACTATGTTACCCATGCTCAAGTATTTCCTATCTACTAACGCCCTTTAGCGTGCCATTTAGGATCATGTAAGTCACAAAGTTATCACTATATGGGCTGTTAGCATAGATAGGATCGTTCTCAGGTAACCAGCCCGCAACTCTCACGTTTTCGAGAGCCGGGTTATTACCATAACGTTCCCATAGAGGGATTATCGGCAGGAGCTCGTTGAAGGCCTTAGCTAGAGTAGTAATCACCTCTTTCTGTTTGTCAATATTGAGCCCAGAAGCAGCTTGAATGGTTAACTTTTGCAGATCCACCTCACCTACAGACTGTGTCTTCTGCTTGAGAGGATAGTTCATACCTCCACCAGAAGCGAGAGGAGCATTATGAGTAAGAAGATCCGCAACATAAGAGAAGTGAGGATGAGGATTACCAGCTCCCCACGCATTAATGCCCAGTTGGAACCTACCGGCATCCATCTGCGTACTCCACTGAGTAAACGTGACAGGCCTTACGGTAGTCTTAATCCCAAACTTAGTCAGCTGATCAGCTAGGTTTTGAGCAGCTGCTGACCAGTCGGCGTATTCTGCAGGTACACCAAGCTCGTACTCCATACGTTTACCATTAGGGGTGACCCATGTGTCTCCTTGTTTCTTGAATCCAGCACTTTGGAGTACTTGAGCCGCCTTATCTGGATCATATGCATAAGAGTTCAACTTGGATAACTCACTCTGCGGTACCCACTTCTCAAGTATCGCATCGGATACACCAGCCATGTACTTGCAACGCTTTGCTGACTCCCCTAGGGACACGGTGGCGTTCTGATCCATATTGACAGCCATAGCTATGGCCTGGCGGACCCTAGGGTCAGAGAACTCATTTAGCCTCTTGTAGTTGAAGAACAATGCCGGGCCAGAGTACACTGGTGGTCTTATGATACGAAAGCCAGCCTGCTGTAGAGCCTTCTCAGTAGCTGGCGGGAAGCCGTGGGTAGCATAGTCTATCTGCTTGGAAAGCAGGATCGGGGTGACCGTGGGCGTCTCACCGTTATAGAGAACTATCTTGTCAAAGTTAACCATGTTGGCATTCCATGCGTCTGGCACTTTGACCAACGTAACTTGAGATTCCGTCATGCTTCCAGGCTGGACCTTGTACGGGCCGGTTACCACAAGCTCCTTGGGGCGGAAGCCCTCGAATTGAGTGCGTAGCTTCTTCATATCTGCTGAGCTTGTAGTTGCACCCTTGTCGAACATGGCCTTAGCCTTCTGGGCAAATTCGCCATATACGGAGTTCGCCCTTATATGTTCCCGCAAAATGTACCTAGGTACTACGGTCGATGGGTCCTTCATCTTAAACACCACAGTGTAATCGTCAGGTGCGTCTATGGACCCTAGGTAGTTCCAAACCACAGCATCCTGCAAGCGCAGCAAAGTGAAGGTAGTTACTACATCCTTAGATGTAAATTGTGAGCCATCACTCCACTTAACACCTTGGCGGAGCTTCACCTGGAAGGTATCAGGTGGTATTATCTCCCAGCTGACTGCCAACAGAGGTACATATTGATTCTTGTCCCAGAGATAAAAGCCTAATGGCATCTCAAGCATGTCCCAATATATGCCAAAGCTATTGTTATTCGTGGCAAAGGTATTCCAGTGTCCCGTAGGAGGCATCTGGTAAGGCCAAGCACCATGGAATTCACCTCCAGTCGGTTGACCAGAGGGCTTGATCTCAGGTGCCATAGGAGCTATTTGAGCGGTTATATTACCTCCAGCCTGTCCAGCTGAAGTGGGTGACGCAGCAGGTGTTTGCTGCATAGCTGGAGTAGGTGAAGTCGCCGCACTAGTTGGAGATGGAGCTGGGCTAGCAGCCGAAGTTGGACTGGCAGCCGGGCTTGGAGAAGGACTCCCACCAGCTGAAGCAGCTGGCGTTGGAGATCCTCCTGGAGCTGGCGAAGCTCCTGTAGTAGGTGTAGATCCAGGTGTACCCCCACCACAAGCAACAAGTATCGCACTACCTGCTGCCATTGCTGAAAACTTCAAAAACTTCCTTCTATTAATCTTGCTATCCTTTGACATTAGGTATTCCCTCCCAAAAAGTCTATTTGGCATGACACGACCAGCCAGCAACCTTGCCTTCCGGCTAACCTACGCAGTGCCCCTTTCCCTTTCATCACCCCCTTCCAAGGTATAGCCTAGATAGATCTTCGAACTACTAAAGCTACAATGAACAAGAAAATAATCCCTATGAACAGCATGAATACTGTTATAGTGAACTCAGCAGTACCAGGTCTTAGCCATATCAACAGCGCTGCAGATAATAGAACTATAAAGCAGCCTATTCTGAAAGCTGCTTGTCCTGTCTGCGGGTTCATAGCTACACCTTCACGCCCCCAGAGCGAACGGACTCCGGGATCCTGTCCTCCTGCCCTCTCTTGCGAGCCTCGACAAAACAGGCAGCTAGATGTCCATTAATGTTGACCACGTCAGATGCCGGCCTTTCTATCTCACAGAAACCTTCTTCATATAGCGGACACCTAGGATGAAAAGTGCATCCAGATGGTAGATTAAGGAGGCTAGGTATGTCTGGACTACGCAATATAAGTCTCTTCTTGGTCCGAGTTACCACAGGATCAGCTTCGGGGAGTGCGGTTATAAGAGCTCTTGTATAGGGATGTATAGGGTCGGCTATCAAGTCTTGGGTATCACCCAA
This sequence comes from Thermobaculum sp., assembly GCA_042408415.1. Lineage (GTDB taxonomy): Bacteria > Chloroflexota > Chloroflexia > Thermobaculales > Thermobaculaceae > Thermobaculum. The sequence continues at coordinate 60,707 of JBHORE010000096.1, read as the reverse complement.
CTCGACTATTCTACCCAAATACATCACAGCGAGCTGACCTTCCCAAGCAAAATGCTTGGCAACCGCTAAGTCGTGGGTTATGAAAAGAAACGTAACACCCAGCTCGTTTTGAAGCCTGAGCATCATATTGAGGAGACTGACACGCAGAGATACGTCCACCATGGATACGGCTTCATCCGCCACTATAAGCTCTGGATTTACAGTCAGGGCTCGTGCTACCGCTACTCTTTGTCGCTGCCCTCCTGAGAGCTGATGTGGATACTTGAACAGAAAATCACGTGGAGGTGTAAGCCCTACGATCTCAAGCAACTCTTCCATCTTTCTGTATAATTCGGGCTTAGATCTAACTATATGGTGATGCTGAAGAGGAGTAGCAAGAATTTGTGCAATCGACCTTACAGGATTAAGAGAAGCATATGGATCTTGGTGAATCATCTGGACCGCTCGGCGAAACTGCTTGCTCTCAGAATGAGTTAAGGTGGAGACGTCTTTGCCCCTGTAGAGTATCTTGCCCTCAGATGGTGGGAGCAAACCTGCTACCATCTTGCCAGTAGTAGACTTACCCGATCCACTCTCGCCAACAAGGCACAAGGTTTTACCCTTCTCGATCTTAAATGAGACATCATCCACGGCCCTTACTTGGTTCTTGCCATGGCCAAAAATTTTGCTCACATGTACAAACTCAATCGCTGTCTCGCTCATAGGCATCCTTTCCTACTTCCCAATCTTGCATGACGCGCTGCCAATGCCAGCAAGCGGTCCCGTGATTATTACCAACGTCTATTAGAGGGGGCTCCTCTTCCATACATTGCTGAGTGGCATAGGGACAACGTGGATGAAACTTACAACCACTAGGCATATCTATAAGATCAGGGGGAGAACCCGGAATGGATATGAGGTCTTTCCTACCGCCCTCGAGTGTCGGGACTGCCTTGAGTAGACCTACAGTGTAGGGATGACAAGGCTTATAGAATATGTCCTCCACACTGCCAATCTCGATCACACGTCCAGCGTACATAGTCGCTACCCGATCAGCTAGCTCAGCAGCTAGCGATAGATCGTGCGATATAAATATCATTGCAAATTCATGTTCCTGCTTCAGGCGACGTATAACATCAATGATAGCCCTCTGGGTAATAACATCCAAGGCAGTTGTAGGCTCATCTAGAATAATAATCTTAGGGTTTAGCAACAAACCTAGAGCTATCATGACTCTTTGGCGCATACCACCGGAGAGCTCGTGTGGGAACGAGTTAAGTACTCGATCTGGATCGAGTTGAACAAATCTTAGAACTTCTTTAGCCCTTTCGATGACCTTTTTCTCATCTACCCGGCCACCAGAATTGTGAGATTTATACGTATCCAGAAAATGATCTCTAACCCTGAGAACAGGATTGAGCGCATTCAATGCCGACTGGAAGACCATCGCACATTGTTCCCATCTAAAGCGTCGCAAACCTTCCTTTTCAAGCTTGAGTACATCTAGCTGTCTACCAGTATCATCTTTGAAAATGATTCTACCGCTAAAGACCTTAGCAGAAGTTGGAAGTAGTCGAACCAGCGCCAATCCCATAGTAGTCTTCCCAGAACCACTCTCACCTATTAGAGCTAAGCTTTCGCCCTCTAGTAGATCGAAACTAACTCCCCTTACAGCGTGAACAATACCTCTGCTAGCTCTGTAGCCTATCTCCAGGTTTTCGACAGATAGTGCGGTTCTTTCAGATCCCCTTATCTCCGCACTGGATAAGGTCTTCTCTTTCACCTAGGAACCTCCTCTTAGTCTCGGGTCAAAGATCTCAGCTAGAGACCTGGAGAATGCCACCAGGCTAAGCTGGAATAAGGATATGGCTACGATGGGGGAGAGTATGTATAGAAGACTATCCTTGAAAAATATCGCCCCTCGCACCCAGGCAAGGTTCAACATAACCCCCCAGTTTATTCCTGCCAGAGGCACAAGCCCCAAGAATATCAATCCTACTGAGGCATACATTGCTGACGTTAATGCGAGAGTAAAGCTTATAGCTATATAGCCCGCCATGTTGGGGGCTATTTCCCTAAATATGATGTGTGTAGTACCCAAGTCCAGACATCTAGCAGCTTCTACATAGTCCCTTTCTTTTAAGGACAGCACCTGTGACCTAATTGCCCTCATCAAGCTGGGCCAGCTAATAGCACCTATTATAAGTGCAATGCTAGCCTGAGTCTTGAATTGAAATATTCCAGCTAACACAGCAAGGAAGATAACACTGGGTATTGTCAAAACGACGTCAGCTATCCAAGTGAGGATGGTATCCACTAGCCCTCCAAAATAAGCGCTTATTGAACCCAAGGTTAAAGCTATAAACGTAGATATCACAGCCGCCATGAAACCAACAGATATGATTGATCTACCACCATGGATGATCTGCACAAGAACATCCCTGCCTTCGGAATCTGTTCCTAGAGGATGCTCGAGAGATGGGGGCTGATATATTTGTCCCACATTAGCTGACATGTCCATGGGCACAAATATAGGACCTATATAGGTTATTAGTAGGATAATCACCAGTCCTATAAAGCCCACAAAACCAACCTTATTATTAGATATTAGCTTGAGAGTGGTACCAATCCAGCTGATCACACTAGCAAGCCAGGAGAGCGGATTAGACCTAGTCTCTACTGTAGTGGTGGCCATTATCTATCTTCCTCCAACAAGCCTTATCCTAGGATCAAGTCGCGCGTAGATTAGATCTGCTAGGAGATTTGCAAATATTACGGATATAGTGATTAGCAGGAATATACCTTGGAGCACTGGGTAATCGCGCTGTTGTATAGCATTGAAAAGAACTAATCCAATACCTTGATAGTTCAGCAACCACTCTACAAAGAAGGACCCGCCTACTACGAAGGCTAGCGATATGGTGAACTGCGTAAACAGGGGCAATGAGGCGTTTCTACCCACATAGGAAGTTACTATCCTTCTTTCCTTCAATCCACGGGCCTTAGCGACTGTGACGTAGTCCTCTCCAAGTGTTGACTCGGTACTACTTCTCATGGTGAGTATCCATCCACCGATAGTGGTGAGTAAGTAGACGGTTATAGGCAAGGATGCATGATAAAGTGCATCTTTGATAAAAGTCAGACTGAATCCCGGTTGTACACCAGGAGAAAGCGTCCCACGCATAGCCGTAAACGAGAAGAGCTCCAGCTGCACCCCTAAGAACACAACTAGCATCATGCCTACAAGATAATTAGGTATGGAGCTAAGTGCTGAGGCAACTACAGTCATTACGTGGTCTAGTCTCGACCCTCTACGATAGGCCATAAACATCCCTATGGACATTCCTAGCAAGAAGCTTAGTATCTCTCCAATACCCACACTAAACAGCGTCCATGGGAGGTACTTGAGCACATAAGTAGTTACCGGCGTACCAACATTTATAAGGGATTTACCAAAATCCCCATGGAGAAGTCCTCCCATATAGTCAAAGTATTGCCGCCATATTGGAGCATCCAGATCAAGAGAGAACAGCGAAGCCGCTTGCTGCTTTGCCTCTTCATAGGGAATTCCGTATTGGTTGACTAGATTGTAAATATAGACCTCGATGGGGCTACCCGGAACTAACCTTACAAGAAAGAAGGTTATAGTAGATACCAGGTAGATAGTAAGTATAGCTCTGATTATCCTCCGTAACAGATAGTTGCCCACCACCCGACGCGCTAGTACCACGATACCAACGTTGGGTTCAGCTACAGCGCGTCCTTCCTGAATGACTGCCATTATCTCTCCTTTCTATAACATTCATCCAGTAATGCGGCCAAAGTATAAAACCATAGTCACATGCTGTCAACAACTAGTAGCAAATGAACGTACTGCTAATTGATACCCAGCTACAGGCAAGAGCGAAGGAGCTTTATACTCGACGGGATACCCTTACTAGGGTGATCCCTTCCTTCAAACTCAATAGATACGTAACCACTAAAATTAGCTTCTCGAAGCATTTGACCAATCTTTTGATAGTCTAGGTGGGCGTCGTAAAATATCCCTCCACCAAAATAGGTTTTGGCATGCAACATGACCACGTAAGGTAGGAGAGTTCGCATCTCCTCATACTGATCGGGACGGAAGTTAAAATTCCCGGTGTCTAGCACTACCTTTAGCCAAGGAGACCGGACACTGTTTATTATCCTTAGTACGCCTTCAGCCTTTCCAGTTAGTCCCCAATGATTCTCAAGTGCTATGGTTACGCCTTTCTTACCTGCATAATAACTAGCTATCTTGAAGCACTCGATGCTCCAATCAAAAGCATCATCATCTGTATACCCATCGAGAGGAGGTTCGTCCCCACCGGCAGCCATAAAATCCTCGAAACTCCCAATGGTATTCCACCTTCCACCGAAGGCCCGTACAGTAGCGACTCCTAATTCGTAGGCCACGTCTATCCATCTAACTAGCTTATCTAGTTCTCCCATGCGGGTCGAGTAATCAGGATGTACGAAGTTGTGGTGAGCCGATACGGCTACTATATCTATACCTCTCATAAAAGCGTACTGTTTGAGGCTATGTAGATAGGTAGGATCCGACTTCTCAAAGTGAACCCCCAAAAGTTCTATTCCTTCCAAACCGAGTTCAGAGCACTTATCTATCATCTGCTCGAGGCTTGGTTTATTATTACCCTCGGGCCCCCATCCAAAGCGATGAAAGGAGTAGCTAGAGACTGCAAGTTTTGGCTTCAATAATAGTTACCCCCGCATAGAAAGTGACTTATCAGAAGGTTACTACTATAGTGAAAACTTGGCAACAGTAGAGTGCGACTTGTCGCGCAAATTTTTGTGCATAATTTAGAATTTCCAACTATTCGGCAAAATAATTAGTCCATAAGATGCCCCTCTACAAAAGATCAACTATAAATTCACTCCCACAATGACAGATAACAATCCTTCTAACCCTATAATGGCTTACTAACTGGAGGGATTATGGAACCAATAGAAGACCACAATAAGGAAGCCAGATGGCAATTGACTACGAGCCTTTACAGGCTTAGAAACGAATTATGGACTATATCCAGACCCGTTACAGCTTGGCTAGTAAGACAGATCAACCCAGGGCCGGGAGAAGTAATACTGGAACTGCTAGCGGGAACAGGAGACACCGGCTTTGTGGCTGCTAGCTTCTTGGGGCCCAATGGAAAATTGATCTGCAGTGACCGAAGCACAGAAGCTCTTGACATTGCTAGGATGAGAGCTAAGGAGTTAGGGATAAATAACGTAGAGTTCAAAGTGTTGAACCCAGAAAAGATAGAACTTCCTGATAATAGTGTAGACGCAACCATCTGTAAATGGGGAATAACCTCCACTAATTACAAGGAAACGCTTCGAGAATCAAGACGTGTGCTAAGAACTGGGGGTAGGTTGGCTCTTGCAGTATGGGGTGATCCCATAAAAAATCCCTGGATCTCACTAGTACATAACCTGCTAATAGGTAAGGGGTTTATCCCCAAATCCAGTTTTCCCGATATCTTCAACCTCTCTAATCGTGACAGTTTAAAAGAGGCACTCACAGAGAGCGGTTTTTTGACACTTGAAATGAGCAGCATGGAAACAAAATTGAGATTTCCTGACAAGGAAACCTACTGGCAGGTAATAACCCGACTTGGTGGCGACTACTCGGGATTTATCAGCACTCTGCGTGAAGACGCGCTCTTAGAACTTAGAGACCTTATCTATCAAATAGTAGAACCTTACAAGTTGCCAGATAGTAGCTACGAGTTTTCAGCACAGTCGATAAACGTCCTTGCCATATAACAGACAATACTCACGGTTCTATAGCAAATATCGCACTCATAAATACTATCCGAGGGTAGAAGAGATTACTCTCTTCTACCCTCTACTATATAAAAAATTAAGGGTGAGTCTTGAACTGGATAAGCTTACCTCTCTCGTCAAAGATACCTGCAGCTATACAAAGCGCATACAATCTTAGCAATGAAGATAGAAGCAGGCTATCCCTTACTTGGGAGCTTGAATCAGATGCAGCAAGTATATCCCTCGCCAGATCCTTCATCGCGATTGACATAGCTTCAGCTTCGTCCTTACTTTCCTGCAGCCTTTGTACAGCTATCTGGAGTATAAGCTCCACAGATTGCATCATTTCGTCTTTTGTCGTGAAGTTGCCGCCCAGTCCCGTTAGTGTCCACATCGTTCTTCCCCAGTTTCTTTACGGTTTATAGCCATAATTTAAAGTAATAAACCGTAAAGAGAATATTCTTGAAGCAAAAATATCATAAATTCGATACTGTTTAGGTTTACTAGCGCGTAGTCAACGCGCTAGTAAACCTCCTCACAATCCCTTGAGACGTAGTCCCAGCTATCCGCAAAAACTTCGTCTACTCCTTTCCCACAGTACACGTAGTCTTTGGAGCCGTCTCCATAAGTATCTATGGAATCATCATCATCACCGCCGTACACATAATCAGACCCTGACCCTGCATCGATATAATCTTCACCCGCATCGCCGTATATTTTATCCTTGCCATTCTGCCCTTCAAGCCAATCATCATAGCTGCCACCGTGGATCACATCATCACCATAGCCCCCTGCGATATCATCATCTCCGCCTCCCCCTGAGAGTGTGTCATTTCCGTAACCACCTTTTATATCATCAATACCGCTATTACCTTCGACATAATCAGGACCATCATCGCCACGGATTGTATCCCATCCTGAGCCGCCATAGATTCTGTCTCCGCCGTCGCCGCCGTACAAATCATCATCTTCACCCAAGCCGTAGATTGTATCCCTGCCTCCCCTACCAAAGATCGTATCCCAGGAGTTAGTACCTACGAGGTAATTGTTAGCGTTATTACCATATATTTGTTTTGCTAGAGCAATCCCCTTAACGCCAAGCATTACCAAAGCTAGAGTAGATAATATAGACGTAAACCACTTCATACATCTGCCCCCTTGAAAATTGATCTCTGATTCTAAAGAAATGATAGAGAGCGCTCTTGTCAGCTACTTTGTCACTGCTTTGGAATAAAGGGGGAAAATAATTTTCGCAGGCGTCAAGATGCAACCTGTAGAGAGTTACGTCACCAATAGTCATTAGTGCATCTAAATCTATATTTGAAAGGGAGCTCGCCTTACTAGAAGTTCAGGAGTACCATGCCAATTAGCAAAACTCCTTAAGGCTTCGCTGACTTCGAAGATGAGCTCATCATCTATCTCAACCCCAGATTCCAAGTGCAAAGCCCTTATCTCCATGATTCCATCTTTACGATGAGCCTTTGGATCGATGCGTCCTATTATTCTTCCTTTGTAAAGAATCGGCAACGTAAAGTATCCGTATATCCTTTTGGAAGCAGGCGTATATACTTCTATTTTGTAGTCGAAATCAAACAGCTCTAAAGCCCTCTTACGGTCCCAAATCACTGGATCAAAAGGAGATAGGAAGGTAGTAATCTGAGACTTAGAAATCTCCTCATCAATTACATTCAACTCAGATATAAAACTACTGCTTGCTATAGCTGGAACATCCCATCCATCTACATCTACTTGAACTAACTCTCCCTCGTCCAGCAATTGTTTGATAGCAGCTACAGTCGAAGTTCTGTCAAGGCGAAAGTAATCACTTACCCATGCGAGCTTAGCTACTCCTATAGCTTTTACTGATTTAAGTACTAATGACTTATTCATCTCTTCGGTAGAGGGCACATTGGAATCGTCCCAATCTGGCAGAACTCGTTCCCGCAGGTCATAAACTCTTTGAAAATTTCTCCTCTCCTTTACCATGAGCACGCCTATATCGAACAAGTACTCTAAGGCCTCTTTCTCAGGCTTGCGATTCCACCAACCTCCGGCACGCTTGTCAAGATTGGGGAAGCTAGATGATAGTACGGGTCCATAGTTATATACAAGATCTAAGACACTATCGATAGTCTCAGAGTCTACCTGATACCACTTGGCTAATGATCTAGATCTATCGATCATACGTCTACGATAGATCGGATAATCCTCGATGGGGAGAAAGCATGCTGCATGTGACCAATACTCAAAAAGATGACCCTCAGCATGTAGTTCGTCTAGCCATCTAGGATCGTAATCACCTAATCTACTCCAAAGGACTAGATAGGGGCTACGAGCCACTACATTTATAGTGTCTATCTGGAGTGCTCCCATCCGCCTGATAGCCTGAAGCACATCCCACTTAGTTGCAGGTTCAGCTCTCTTCCTAAGTCCCTGAGCATGTAATAAGGCATATCTTGCCATTTTATTGCTTATCTTCATTGATGCTCCCCAGATAGACAGAGATAATAAGGTTGAAAATAGGATGGATATACAGTGCAGCAATTATACTAAGTAAACATGGTATTCAATGTCCTAGTTTTGGCACTAGAATATGCTTTCTTAGGAGTACAAAGGTGCACGATAGGTCCGTAACGGCAGGTGATCCCGCTCACAATATACTAGGCTATGGAAGGACTGCACTAGATGCGATATTTGCACCCAAGGCCGTAGCTGTAATAGGCGCTAGTGAAGAGCCGGGGAGTGTAGGTAGAACTGTTTTATGGAACCTTATTAGCAATCCCTTTGGAGGAACGGTATTCCCAGTCAATATACGTAGGTCCAGTGTCCTTGGCATAAAAGCTTACCGGTCTGTAATGGACATTCCTGACCAAGCAGATATAGCTGTTATCGCTACTCCTCCACAAACTGTACCTCAAGTAATATCGGAGTGCTCTCAAGTAGGTATCAAGGGAGCGATAATACTTAGTGCAGGTTTCCGAGAGCGTGGTGAAGAAGGCAAAAAGCTTGAGAGCGAAATCCTTGATATAGCTAGAACCTCTGGGATGCGAATCATTGGTCCTAACTGCCTTGGTATCATGAGGCCACCTATAGGTCTAAATGCCACGTTCGCTGCATCCATGGCGAAGCCAGGAAGCGTGGGCTTTATAAGCCAGAGTGGGGCACTCTGTACCGCTATTTTGGATTGGAGCCTTAGGGAAAATGTAGGATTTTCGGCCTTCATATCTATTGGCTCCATGTTAGATATAAGCTGGAGCGATCTAATTTACTATCTAGGAGATGATCCTCACACTAGCAGCATCCTGCTATACATAGAATCCATAGGAGATACAAGGTCTTTCCTTTCTGCTGTAAGAGAGATCGCGCTCACAAAGCCTATCATCATAGTAAAAGCTGGTAGAACCGAAGCTGCAGCTAGAGCCGCAGCCTCACACACCGGCGCACTTGCCGAAAGTGACGAGGTTTTTGATGCAGCCATAAGAAGAGTAGGTGCCCTTAGGGTCAACAGCATATCTGATTTGTTCTACATATCCGAAGTTCTTAGCAAGCAACCGAGGCCCAAAGGGAAGAGGTTGCTAATAGTTACTAATGCTGGTGGACCTGGTGTTCTAGCTACAGATGCACTGATCAGCGGTGGAGGAGAATTGGCTACCCTATCCGAAGATACTAGCAGGATCTTAGATTCTTTTCTTCCACCCACCTGGAGCCACGGCAACCCCGTAGATATTCTGGGAGATGCAGATGCTGACCGATATAACAAAGCCATAGAATCTGTAGTCGAAGATCCTAACTCTGATGGACTGCTAGTAATTCTCACCCCACAAGCCATGACTGAACCAACACGCACCGCACAAGCACTTGTATCAAACACCAGGCATTCAAAAAAGCCTGTACTAGCAAGCTGGATGGGCGCAGAGATGATTGCTGAAGGAGAAAGAGTGCTAAATAACGCTAACATCCCCACATTCAGATACCCAGATGTAGCAGTAAGAATGTTTAATTACATGTGGCAGTACAACGAAAACCTGAGGTTGCTGTATGAAACCCCTTCTCTAGCCAGTATCAACATATCTAACGAGGATCGTCAGGATATAGCTAATAAGATCCAAGAATGTAGGAATGCTGGAAGAACAGTCCTAACTGAATGGGAAACGAAGCAAATCCTAAGCTATTACTTGATACCCACCGTTAGAACTATACCTGCTTACACACTAGAAGAGGCCTTAGATGCTGCTATTGAGATTGGCTATCCAGTAGTTGTCAAGCTCTTATCTAACAAGATCACACACAAAACGGATGTGGGAGGGGTATACCTAAATATAACGAGCCCTGAAGGGATCAAAGATGCTTGGCATACGATGAAGTCGGCTTTGGGAGGGGACTTTGATGGCGTAACCGTCCAACCAATGATAAAGGAATCAGGCTACGAGCTTATAATTGGTAGCAGTGTAGACCCTCAGTTTGGACCAGTCCTGCTTTTTGGATCAGGAGGACAGCTAGTCGAGGTATATAGAGATAGGGAACTAGGCCTGCCACCTCTGAACACCACCCTAGCTCGTAGAATGATGGAGAGAACTAAGATATTTCAAGCGCTACTGGGAGTAAGGGGAAGAAAGCGAATAGACATTAACGCTCTTGAGCAAATAATAGTAAGGTTCAGTCAGCTGGTAGTTGATTACCCAGAAATCAAAGAAATAGAGATTAATCCTTTACTAGCATCTTCAAACAACATACTGGCACTAGACGCTCGAGCTATACTGCACGATCAGGGTGTTAGTTCTTTCCCTAGGCCCGCCATCAGACCTTATCCAGCAGAGTACATATGGCGGATAAACTTGGAAGACGGTACAGAGCTAACTATTCGTCCTATCAGGGCAGAAGATGAGCCTTTAATCGTGAGGTTCCACCAGACTTTATCAGAAGAAAGTATCTACTTTAGATATTTCAGGATGATGAGTCTGACTCAGAGGACGGCACACGAGCGACTAACCAGAATATGCTTCATAGATTATGATCGGGAGATGGCACTAGTAGCGGAAAGATATGATCCAAGCGCGGGGAGCGAAATAATAGGGGTGGCTAGACTAAGCAGGGTGGAATGGAGCCAAGATGCTGAATTTGCAATGATAATCAGCGACAAGTTTCAGCGCAGAGGAATAGGCACTCTCTTATTGAGCAAACTTATTGAAGTAGCAAAAAGGGAAGGTATAGCGAATCTTCAAGCTCAGATACTACCCGAAAACTACGGCATGCAAAAGCTCTGTAGGAAACTAGGTTTTTCTATTAGACACGACGTACATAATGGAATAGTGGTTGCGAAACTCCCGGTAAACAAAACGCCTGAGGCAACAAATATTATGTAACCTAAGGAAACATCAACCTGATCGACACAACTATACCGTATATTACTACTAGCAACCGCAACACGTCCGGATTGAGTCTGCGCGCTACCCTTACGCCCAAGAATCCTCCCGTCCAACTACAAATAGCCATAAGTAATGCTAAAGGCCACACAACATTACCAAACACAGCAAAATATAACGCTGCTATACCATTAATAATTAGCGTTAGAACACCCTTCAGAGCGTTTATCCTTTGAAGATCATCATCTAGGAAAAGCCCCAGAATAGCTAGGGTTATTATTCCTAATCCAGCCCCGAAATATCCTCCATACACAGCAGCAAGAAACTGTCCGAGCAGGATGCCAGGAGATAACAAATTCTCTCCCTTGCCGTCTCTACTTGTTAGTATCCACCTAGCTATTCTCTTCTGTACAAGCAGGAGGCCGCAAGCAAAGAGTATAAGAAAAGGTACTATAAGGTCGAATACAGACTGAGGACTGATTAGCAAGATAAAAGATCCAAGCAGTCCTCCTACAAAACCTACAGTCCCCAGGATCCATATCCTCTTGCTTTGACAGCGAAGTTCCCTTCGATAGGCTACACTCCCGCCTATAGTCCCAGGCCATAATGCTACCGTATTCGTCACATTGGCCGTCACGCTAGGTAGACCCACAGCAAGAAGGGCTGGGAAAGTGATGAGAGAGCCTCCGCCAGCTATAGCATTAATAGCTCCCGCAATCAAAGCCGCAGTAGCTAGAATTAATAAACTTCGTACGGATATAGGTACAGAAGCCAGAATGCTGTCGAAAAGGAAAAGATTCATGATCACATTATGCTGCCTGAAGGTATCAAAGGTCCAGACGGGCGTGGCATAATGAAATCTATCTTCTGAATTCTTAGGGGGACATGAATTGGAAGAGATCAGAGCAGAAAGCTGGCCTAACCTGGCGAATCCCACAATGATAGCTGCTTATAAAGGCTGGAATGATGCTGGTAACGCTGCCACATATGCGCTCGAGTATATAATCTCGCAGACGGGCGCTACCATGTTCGCGTCCATAGATCCTGACGAATTCTATGACTTTACACAAGTAAGACCTTACACACGACCTATAGGAGATTATGGCCGAGTAATAACCTGGACTCCGAATAACTTCTATTACGCACATATCTCAGAATCCAAGGATTATGTATTTTTCGTTGGCACCGAGCCTAATCTGAAGTGGAGAAGGTATTCTTCATTATTGGTAAAAATGGCAAACAGGTTAGGCGTTAAAGAAGTTATATCTCTTGGATCCATGCTTGCCGATACCCCTCATACTCGCCCTGTACCCCTAAGCGGTGGGGCTAGCAGTCCGGAGCTTGGAGAAAAGCTAAGGAGTTTAGGCATAAACAGTTCCTTCTATGAAGGGCCCACGGGGATTGTAAGCGTTGCAGGGCTTACCCTAGCAGAGTCAGGTATTCAGCATGCCAGTATCTGGGCTTCCATTCCTCATTATATATCCGCATCACCTAATCCAAAGGCAGCACTAGCTCTTGTAGACAGTGTCGAGAGACTAACAGGACTCAGAGTGTCTGTGGACAGACTTCAGATGGAAGCTATAACCTTTGAATCACAAGTAGATGCTGCTGTCTCAGATAATCCGGATATAGAACAATACGTACACGAACTGGAACAGCGCATGGAGGATCAACAGAGCGAGGAGACACAAGACGAAGGTACCCCTGAGGGTTACGATGCCTCAGAGGCTGAGGGACTAATCAGATCCATAGAGGAATATCTACGTCAGCAAAGCCAGAACAGAAACAAGGACGACGAGGAAGATCAGGAAGAAGACAACAAATAGCAAAGAGTAGAGCGCTCTAGAAATCAGAGCGCTCTACTCATCTGGGCACGAAGATTGTTTGTCGCACGATGTATGAGCAGCTTAACTGCACCTTCAGTACGACCCATCACTTCTGCTATCTCTCTGTTTTTCATACCGTGTGAGTAACGCATGCGTATGACCTTTTGCTGGTCGGGGTTAAGTCTGTTGATCGCTTTCTGGATCATCATCTGATCACCGATGCGCATAGTTTCTCTTTCCGGATCAAGTGCGCTATCAGCGATCGCAAGATCTTCAATTGATTGAAGGTTCCTCTTCTTGCGATAGTATACGGCTATCTGATTGGACGCTATCCTAAATAGCCATGCTCCAAATGGCAAATTACGCCATTCATACTTCTCTATAGCCTCGAGGGCAAGCATAAAAGTCAGAGATGTAAGATCCTCAGCATCCTCGCGATTATGAACTCTGCTGTAAACATAGTTATATAACCTCTCGGCATATGAAGCGTACAGCTCAGCGAACGCGCTCTTATCTACCTTTGACTTTTCTACCAACTCTCTTTCTTTGTCCAAGATGTGCTGAGTACTTATATTGTCCTTGAGTTCTGAATTCACGTTCTCCCTCCATTCCCTCTCACTCTAGATACTAGCTACTTGAGGGAGAAACGTCATCGTGCAGGTGCGCATAGTTCCATCCTACTTTTTGCTTACTGCTTAGTAAGCAAAATGGCTTATATGCGCACCTGCATTAGAAATCAGCTAATCGTTGAACTCTACTACTGGATTAGATAGTCTACCTATCTTCTCTATCTCCAGATCCATGACGTCACCAGGACGCAAAAACTCCGCTGGAGTACGCGCAAATCCTACCCCAGAAGGCGTACCGGTCAAGATAATATCACCAGGCAATAAGGTTGAACCCAAGGACAGTTCTTGTATAAGTCTAGGAATCCTAAAGACCATGTATTTGGTACTTGAATCTTGCTTTACGACACCATTTACCTTGAGGGACAATCTTAAATCGTGAGGATCTTCGATCTCATCAGCAGTCACTATCCACGGCCCCATTGGGCAGTGAGTATCTAGGCTTTTACCCCTAAACCACTGGCCACCATGACGCCTTTGTAGGTCCCTTGTTGATACGTCATTCGCTATGGTATAGCCAAAGACATAATCCATAGCCTCTTCTTGGCTTATATTTCTGCCTCTACGACCAATAATTACTGCAAGCTCTATCTCCCAATCTACCTGTTCGGATATTTTCCTGTTGAACTGCACGCCTTCTCCCGGGCCCACCACAGTAGTTGTGAGCTTAGTAAAAAACGTTGGGTATTCTGGCATCTGCTCAGCATCACTCGGTCCCCGTTTATTTAAACCCTCCTCAAAATGCTCTGCATAGTTCCAGCCCACACACATTACATTTCTACGAGGAACTGGAATCGGTGCTAAAAGCTTAACAGACTCAAGGGGTACAGAGGCAGGATTATCTGATCCGTAAACTATCTCCCTTGCAAAGTCCAGGGCCTGTGCTCCCATCTCAATAAACTCTAGCATAGTGCTAGGCAGCCTTCCGGAAGAAGCTCTGGCTAGATCAACCACCCTATTATCATTGACAGCTCCTAACTTGAGTAGATCGTTTTCTAGATAGGTTACTAGTCTCATAATCCCTCCAAAACAGTTTTCTAAAGAGCGATTTTACCTTAGTTCAAGATATTTCTTGAATACAATGGGAACTAAGCCAGGACAATTTTAGTCTTAGTATCACAAATTACCTGCTTGTGATATCCCAGGAGACAGGCGAAGTAAAACAAATAAGAGTCATCAAATCGGAGGGGTAGTATAATGTGGCACTTAATAAAAAGGAATCTAGTACAGGCGATACTATTGCTATTAGCGGTTGCAGCTATCAGCTATGGCTTGTTTATAACGAGGGCAAGCACATTGAAAGACCAAGATGTTCAAAGCAGCGATCCAGCACCTAGTCAACTGTCATCAGGCATAACTGTCACGGCAGAAGGCGAGGCTGTGGCCAGGCCAGATACTGCCTATCTGAACTTGGGATTTCAAACCGAAAACACATCTTTAGAGTTGGCAAGAGAAGAAGCTGCAAAACAGATGAACAACATCCTTGATAAGATCAAGCAGCTAGGAGTTAAGGAAAAGGATATTCAGACGACGAATTACAGCATATGGTACGATCAGGAAAGGCGAGTCTTTGTTATCAACAACAACGTAAGTGTTACTATACGTAACATAGAATCCTCCTCGAATATCCTAGATGAGGCTATTAAGGCTGGCGCCAATTACGTAAGCGGTATAAGCTTTGGAATAGAGAACAAGTCAGAGCTCGAGAAGCAAGCACGCCAGAGAGCAATGGAGAATGCTAGAGAGAAGGCTCAGCAGCTAGCACAGGCGGCTGGTGTAACTCTTGGGCTGCCAGTATATATATCCGAGGGAGCAGTTTCTAATCCGCCTATAGTATTGCCGGCTGGTGTCGAAGCTAGGTCAGCTGCTGATGTTAGTACCCCTATAGAGCCCGGCAGCATGAAAGTGACAATCAGCGTACAGGTCACATTCTCCATCAACAGATAACCCTAAAAGCAACATAAGTTTGGACGCAGATAGTTTCTGCGCCCAAACTTTATTAGGGCCTAGCTGGTACAGATCTTAGCAACTACTGAGTCTGACCCTAGGTGTGCGAATAAGATTAGTGTTTAGAAGCAGATCTATATCTGCTAGGATATCTCTAGGTCTACCGTGCGCGGCGACTTTACCTGCTTGTATAACATAGCACTTGTCAGCTATGTCCTCTACTATATCTAAATCATGAGTACTACAAATGATAGTTTTACCCTTCTGCCCCCACAAAGTTAGGAAGTCTATGATCTGCTCTTGACTCCTAGGATCAAGAGCAGCCGTAGGCTCATCCAGAAGTAGCACCTCTGGATCCAGTATTAGAACAGAGGCTAATGCCACTCTCTTCTGTTCCCCACCTGAGAGTCTATGCGGAGCCCGATCACGAAGATGAGCTATCTCCATAAGATCCAAAATGTCATTGACTTTACGAATTATTTCGGACTTATCCCAACCCAGCTGCAATGGACCAAAGGCGACTTCGTCGAAAACTGTAGCATTGAACAATTGCACATCTGGGTCTTGGAAAACTAAAGCCACTCTTTTTCTAAAAGAAAATGCGAAATCCTCATCCTGGAGGGATTCTTCAGTTATTAGCCTTCCAAAGGCGGTAAACTTACCCTGGCTAGGAAAGTACAGAGCATCCAGCAACCTAAGTAGTGTTGACTTTCCAGAACCATTAGCACCTAGTATGGCTATTCTATCGCCAGTGTTTACGGAGAGATTCAGACCGTCAAGGGCCTTTATACCGCCAGGATAGTTATAACACACATCTTCCAGAACAAAAACAGCATCACTCATAGTTACTCTCCCTATCTTCCTAGCCACAGCCACATGCAGCTCAGGAACACAAATGTTAGCAGGACCAACCAATCTCTAGAACTCATTGTAAAGTCCTCAAGTGTTCTTACTTCACCTCGGAATCCCCTAGACTGCATAGCCATATAGACATCACTACTTATTTTCATGCTCTTGCTAAGCAGCACACCGGCTGTTGCGGCAGTTATCCTGCGGCTGTCGGCAGGAGAGAGCTTCCCAACAGTCCTACTTTTACGAGACTCAAACATATTTTGCGCCGTGCGTAATAGCAGGAATATATATCTATAAGTCATGTTGAGTATGACCACGAATAATACAGGCACCCGCAGGAAACGCAATGACTTCAATATGTGACTCCAAGGAGTAGTCAATACAAGTAGAAATGCAAAGGTAGCAGATGTTATGACCCTAGATATGAGAAATGCCGCACTTTTAACACCCTGCTCGGTCACACCCCAACCCAGGATTGGAATGTGAAAAACGACATCCCCAGGAGTAAGAAAAAGGGCTGGGAAAGCTATAGTCCCTGTGAATATGAAAGCACCAACCCATACGGTTCTGGCAATATTTCCTAGAGAGACTTTGGAAATAATAGCCAATACTATAGAAAAGATATATATGCTCAAGATCACAAGAAGAGACTTAGATGCAGCTGAAGATAATATGATAAGCAAGAAGCCTATAACCTTTACTCTTGGATCCAGCCGCTGTAGGAAGCCTCCTTTACCATAAGTGTGTTCACTAAAAGAAGCTCTTTCTAGGGCATTGGTTATTCCATCTAAGCTCTTCTCTAGAAATCCGGCTCTCTTCTTCTTTTTACTAATTAAGTCCATAAACCATAGCCTGGTGTATTAGGATCCATTGTTCCATCTACTTGCCAAAAATATTTTCCCTATTAGCCAGGTAACCAATGTGACGAGTAGTATACCTACCACAGCTGATATGATGTAACCTGCCACCTCACTCCTCATGAAAGAAGGAGCATAATCCGGAATGGGAGCTGTCCAGATGGAAGACCACTTCTTGAGTCCTGAAGGCTCATGGACATTAGAGACCATATCTCTAATTCTTCCATATTGGCTACTACTAGCATCCCTTAGTAAGGAGATATGCTTCTGGACGAGACTAGATGCTTCGTTTATATTTCCGCCTTCAATTGATTGAGCAGTGAGGTTATAATCGTTGCGTAACGATTCATCGGAAGTCTGCGACGCTAGTGTTCTAAAGTCAGAGGCAAGTGCCTGCCTTTCAGAAGGCGACAGATTATGTATATAGTACCCAACTTGCTCTTGAACCACCTCTTCAGCACCCCACTCTCCCCATGCAGTACCCGAAGCTAGCAATCCAAGAGGCGTAAGTACAACCAATAACGCAAGAGTTACCCATAAAGGTATCAGCCTACGAGTTGATACACCAGTATGCCGCACACCCTCTTCTACACCCGCAGCTGTCATCCTGAGCAAGCTTGGGTCTACCTTCTGCAAGTAAGCTACTACTCCCCCGGTTACTATAGCCTCTGCTATACCTGCAAATGTCAGGTGCCCTATCATCATGGCAGGTATAGCTACTGAAAGAGGATAAAACGAATAAAGGGGAACACCATTAGCGTCTTTGAAAAGCATTGGCTGAATACCAAACTCTATAGCAGCAAGAAAAGCTGCGGCATTAATAGATACATAACCCGCTATCGCAGCTGATATGACTCTTCTACCGGATGTGAGAGACACCCTCCCCGACAAAAGCCTGTATACACCATACGCTACTAGTGATCCCACTACAGCCATATTGAAGCAATTGGCACCTATTGCCAGGATTCCACCATCTCCAAAGAATACAGCCTGGAGGATGAGGGCTATCGATATAGCTATGATCGATCCCCAAGGGCCAAGAACAATTGAAGCTATACCCATACCCACAGCATGCCCAGTGGTACCGCCGGGGAGAGGGATGTTGAACATCATTATCACAAAAGAGAATGCGCTCATCAAAGATATTAGGGGAATGAGCCTGCTAGAAAGGAATTTGCGTAGCCTTTGTAAGGCTATATACCAAAAAGGTGCTGTTGCTGCATACATCACAGCACAAGTTGACGGGCTGAGATAACCATCGGGTATATGCATAGCATCCTCCGGGCACAAGTAAGCTCGAAAATCAAAGCATCAAATGGCGATTGAAACAATTTGCACCTGCTACATTTCTTTTACAATATACCTTGCGCCCTAGGGAGGGTCAAGGGAGCGGGTATATCCGCTCCCTTAGAGCTCTTTGTTACTAACGCCTTACCGAGTCCTCATCCTCAACGTTAGCCTTGGTGGCGTTCTGTATTAACTCAACTACTGATGCATCTGCAAGAGTAGTAGTATCTCCAAGCTGACGATCATTCGCTATATCTCGCAGCAATCTCCTCATGATCTTTCCACTACGAGTCTTCGGCAGGTCAGGAGTAAACATGATGCGTTTAGGTCTAGCTATAGGACCTATTTTCCTCGCAACGTGCTGGCGTAGTTCTTCTCCGAGCTCGGGTGTAGGCTCGACATCGGACTTAAGAATCACGAATGCAAATATAGCCTCACCCGTTACCTCGTCGTGTTGCCCTATAACAGCTGCTTCAGCAACGCGCGGATCATCAACAAGCGCACTTTCCACTTCTATGGTTGATATTCTATGCCCAGAAACGTTCATTACATCGTCCACTCTACCCAAGAGCCAGAAGTAACCGTCTTCATCGCGCTTAGCTCCGTCTCCTGAGAAATAGATATTAGGAAACCTGCTCCAATAAGTCTGAACATATCTATCGGGATCTCCGTATATTCCCCTAAGCATCGCTGGCCATGGCCTCTTGAGGACAAGATACCCTCCTACCCCAGGTGGGACACTATTGCCCTGTTCATCAACAACATCTGCCTGAACCCCGGGGAAGGGGAAGGTAGCAGATCCTGGCTTGAGACGAGTTATACCTGGTAGCGGGCTTATCATGATCATACCTGTCTCGGTCTGCCACCAGGTGTCTACCACAGGGCACCTCTCCCCACCTATATACTTGTGGTACCACAGCCACGCCTCAGGGTTGATCGGTTCGCCCACTGAACCAAGCAGACGGAGAGAAGACAGATCGTGAGCCTGAGCATGTTGAGGACCCCACTTCATGTGTGCCCTTATAGCTGTTGGAGCTGTATAGAGTATGGTCACTTTATACTTCTCTATTATTGACCACCAACGGTCAGGTCCCGGATAATCTGGCGCCCCTTCATAGATAACGCTGGTAGTATGATTAGCTAGGGGCCCATAGACTATATAGGAGTGCCCTGTAACCCAACCTATATCAGCAGCGCACCAATAGACATCTTCAGGCTTTATGTCAAATATCCACTTGTGGGTCAGGGATACACCAAGTAGATATCCAGCACTCGTATGGACTATACCTTTGGGCTTCGCAGTAGTACCGGAGGTATACAACAGATATAGCATATGCTCTGAATCGAGCGGCTCGGCGGGGCAGTCCTCGGACTGATTTGGAACAATGTCATGCCACCAGATATCCCTACCAGGAGTCATGTCTACATCATGTCCTGTTCTACTGAGGACTATTACCTTCTCGACACTAGATGTATTCTTTAGAGCCTCATCTGCGTTTTTCTTGAGGGGGACTATATTCCCCTTACGATATCCGCCATCAGCAGTAATAAGAACCTTAGCCTGGGAATCATTTATTCTGCCAGCTAATGCATCGGCTGAAAATCCTCCAAACACCACAGTGTGAGGAGCCCCTATACGGGCACATGCAAGCATAGCAACCGGGAGTTCCGGCACCATAGGCATATATATGGCCACTCTATCACCCTTCTGCACTCCAAGCTGCTTGAGAGCATTAGCACACTTCTTTACATCTCTAAGGAGTTCTGCATAGGTTACCTCACGTGTATCGCCGGGCTCACCCTCCCAATAGTAAGCAATCTTGTCACCACCACCTGAGAGGACATGCCTATCTAAGCAATTGTAGGAGACGTTAATTTTGCCACCATCAAACCATCTCGCATAAGGAGGATTCCAATCCAGCACTTTTTGATAAGGTTCGAACCAATGGAGCTCGCTTTTGGCAAGCTCATCCCAGAATGCTTCAAAGTTCTCCTCAGCCTTCTTATAGATATCGGGGGAATTGACGTTCGCTCTCTTACGAAACTCTTCAGGAGGATCAAATATACGCTCCTCCTTCATGAGGCTTTCTATAGCGATATCATGTATCGAGTCACTCATGACATCTCCTCCTGCAAAATATAGAGAACAGATAGCTTTCGATTCAGCATTATATCACTATATTCTAAGAGTAAAATCCAAGGTAAACCTGCTAGGATCAAGTGAATCGGGAGGTATAAAGAGTGAAGACTATTGAGTTTACGATCAACACTGGTAATAAGCCTGCTGTGGTAGATATTACGAGTAAAATAGAAGGCGCAGTTAAAGATTTACAGGAAGGATTGGTACACATCTTCGTACCACACGCCACAGCTGGATTGGCATTGATGGAGACAGGGTCAGGTTCTGAGCAAGATCTAATTAATACGATAGACCAACTATTTCCCAAAAGTTCCAACTATAGACACGCACATGGATCTCCAGGACACGGGAGAGACCATATATTGCCGGCTTTCATCTCTCCTTTTCTAGTATTAGCTGTGAGAGATAAACGACTACAGTTAGGAACCTGGCAGTCCATAGTACTAGTTGACACTAATGTGGACAATCTCGTAAGAAAGGTTCAGGTTAATCTCATTCCCTCAGCTGTTTGACTGAGATAACAAGCACGGATATAGTTTTATGTAGACAATACTAGATTGCGGAGGCCTCGACGAGGTGACATCAAAGAACGGTATAAAGACAGTACTCCTACTCACACTACTGACAGGATTGTTTCTGTTAGTAGGCATGCTGCTGGGCGGTAGGCAGGGGCTAGTATTTGCTTTCATACTTGCCCTAGGCATGAACTTCTTTTCCTATTGGTACAGCGATAAGATAGCTCTTATGATGACTGGAGCCCGAGAAGTTGGATGGGACGAGGCTCCAGAGCTGCATCAAATTGTGGATCAGCTAGCTCAGCAAGCTAGGATACCGAAACCCAGGGTATATGTTATAGACACTCCTGCAGCTAATGCTTTCGCAACAGGCCGAGATCCCAAGCATGCGGCAGTAGCTGTAACAACAGGAATAATGAGTATCTTAAATAGGGAAGAGCTAGCCGGGGTAATTGCTCACGAGCTGACTCATGTAAGAAACCGAGATACACTCATACAAACTATTGTAGCTACCATAGCTGGTGCTATCATGTTCCTGGCGAATATGGCGCGGTGGGCGTTCATATTCGGCGGATACAGTAGATCTGACGATCGCGAGGGTGGTGCTAATCCATTAGGCGCACTATTAGTGATCATAGTAGCGCCGATAGCGGCTACATTAGTACAGCTAGCAATCTCTAGATCCAGGGAGTATGCAGCTGACGAGGGAGCTGCCAGGCTGACGGGAAGACCGCTAGATCTGGCATCGGCCTTACAAAAACTTGAGGCATCTGTGGCGATGCATCCGATGAGAGTCAATCCTGCAGCATCCCATCTCTTCATAGTGCAGCCACTGAGAGGTGCAGATCTGGCCTCTTTGTTCAGTACGCATCCTCCAGTGGCCAAGAGAGTCGCAAGGCTTTACCAGATTGCTCAACAGATGCACGGGACATCCTTCGCTTTCAGCTAGCATTTATAAAGAGAACTGCAGGTGCTCATATGAGCACCTGCAGTTCTCTAGTTTAAAGTCCAGAAATTACACTAATATCTTATCACCGGTACGACCCACCATATAGAAGCTTTCCACATATTCTCTCAGCATTCTATCGGTGGTAAACTTAGGCCCCAAACTAGATATAGCCTCCTTCATCATCCTGACCCATTTATGAGGGATCCCCTTTTCATCTCGATCGTAGAAGAGGGGAATTATGCTTGCTTCTAGCAACTCATATATTGCTCTCGATTCCACCTCGTTCTGCACTTCTGGGTTTTCGTAGACTTTCCCATCGCCTATAGCCCATCCAAAGCCATCTTTACCTTTGTTTAGGGATTCCCAGGCTTCTGCCCACCATCCATCCAGGGTACTTGCATTAAGCACCCCATTCATGCTGGCTTTCATTCCACTAGTACCGCTTGCCTCCATTGGACGTACTGGATTATTCAGCCAAACATCGCATCCCCTAACAAGGTGACGGGCAATATCTAGGTCATAATCCTCTATAAAGGCTATCTTTCCAAGGAAGGGCTCACGCTTGGAGAGTTGTACGATCTTTTGTATCAGCTCCTTACCGCCGTTGTCACGCGGATGTGCCTTGCCCGAGAACAGTATCTGTACTGGATACTGAGGATTATTTAATATAGCAGCAAGCTTCTCTTCATCACTAAAGAGCAAAGTCGCTCTCTTATAAGTAGCAAATCTCCTGGCAAATCCTATAGTCAGGACATCAGCAGTAAGATTTCCTAGCTCACCTATCTTCGACCTGCTATTGACGAACTCGATCAATTGTCTCTTGAGCTCCTGGTGCAGACGCCATAAAAGTTCGTCATCCACCTCCAATATTTTCTGCCAATCTATATTCTCCCCTGATCCGATTAGAACATCTCTAAGAGAATTGGATAACCATGTAGGCGCGTGCACACCATTGGTAACATAACCAATCGGCACATCTTCGACAGGCAGCTTCGGCCATATGGATTGCCACATTTCCTGAGAGACTCGACCATGCAACTTACTTACGCCGTTGTTTTTACCGGATGCTTTCAATGCAAGCACGGTCATGCAGAAGAGTTCGTTTTCATCTTCTGGGTTCTTCCTTCCCAAGGCCAACAACTGCTCAAATGAGATACCTAACTTGTTAATATAAGACTGTAGATATCTCTTGATCAGATCGATTGAGAAGTAGTCATGTCCAGCAGCTACAGGGGTATGAGTAGTAAAAACGTTAGTAGATCGCACAGTTTCTAGAGCATCTTCGAAGCTCTTGCCCATATCCTGGATCATCTCCCTCATGCGCTCAAGGACGAGGAACGCTGAGTGTCCCTCGTTCATATGATAGACCTGGGGATATAGCCCAAGCATTCGCAGAGCCTTGATGCCCCCGATCCCAAGCACGATCTCCTGTTGAATGCGCTTTTCAGAATCCCCCCCATAAAGCTTATCGGTTATATCCCTGTAGGGGGCCTCATTCTCTTCTAAATTAGTATCTAGAAGATATAGGTCTACCCTCCCTACCTTTGCCTTCCATATCTGGAACTTAACCACAGCGTCGGCGACATCAACCTCGCCTATTACTCGATTGCCCGACATGTCGGTTACCAGTGTTATCGGAGTGTCCAGATAGTTCATATCTGGATACTCCTCTCGCTGCCAACCATTCTCATCTATCTTCTGAAAGAAGTAGCCATTCTTATAGAGCAGACCTACCCCCACCAGAGGAACACCCAGATCGCTAGCGGACTTAAGATGGTCACCAGCGAGCACTCCCAGACCTCCAGAATAGATGGGGAGACACTCTACTAAGCCAAACTCAGCTGAGAAATAGGCAACGCTGAAATCCTTGACGCCATAATTTTCTGTGAACCAAGTGTTATTAGCCTCAAGATACTGTTGAAGGAAAGCATGCTCTTGGTTAACCCTATCTACAAACGACTTATCAGCTAGAAGTACCTGCAGCCTTTCATCAGATACCTGCTTTAGCAGCAGCACTGGATTATGCTTGGTTTTCCGCCATTTTTCGGGATCTATATAGGAAAATAGCTCTCCAGTGGATGGAGTCCAACTCCACTTAAGGTTATAAGCTAGATCATTCAGTTTATTCCTAATTTCTATATCTTGACTCATACCTTTGCATCACCCTCACAATCATTGTTTTTATCCTGCACCAATCTCTTTATCGTCACATCCCTAATAGTAGCAAATAGAGCCTCTAACGATCTTCTATACATGCCGCCCTGTCTGGCACAATAAGACAAAAGCGGCTATAGGAAGGTGCGATGACAGATAGACAGCGCGTAGCGTTTCAGGGAGAACCAGGAGCATATAGCGAAGAAGCTTCTCTACTTTCTGTGCCGGGATGCGAGCCTGTACCGTTACCATCACTAAGGGATGTCTTTGAATCGGTGGCTAACAAGCATACAGACTTAGCGGTGGTCCCTGTAGAGAACTCACAAGCAGGTAGCATACATGAAACCTACGACCTATTGCTCGAGTATGCCGGCAAAATATTTATCAGAGGCGAGCATGAGCTTAGAGTGCGGCACTGCCTTCTAGGTGTACAGGATACTGAGCTGGCTAGGATTAATAAAGCTTATTCTCATCCACAGGCATTGGCTCAAGCAGCAAACTGGTTACGAGCACATAATATACAGCCTGTCGCGTATTACGACACGGCAGGCGCAGCCAAGCTTGTATCCGAGCTGCAAGATCCTACTATCGCCGCTGTAGCTTCAAGTAGAGCAGCTGAGGTATGGGAACTAAAGGTTTTAGCAGCCAACATAGAAGACAACAAAACTAACCGTACAAGATTTGTGATAATAGGCCGATCGCCTGTAGTACATATAGAGCAACCCAGCGAGGAAGGCAAGACTACGCTGGTGTTCTCAACCCCCAACAAGCCCGGGGCTCTCTATCATGCCCTTGGGTGCTTTGCCGAAAACAACGTAAACCTAACGAAGATAGAGTCAAGACCCTCGCGAGGCGAAGGATGGGAATATATATTTTATGTAGATTGTCAAGGGTGGGTAACCGACCCGGATTTAATGAGAGCCTTAGATTGTCTAAATAAACAGTCGAGATGGGTAAAAGTTTTGGGCTCCTATCCTAAATCCGTGGACGAAGACAATACAAATTCAGGCATATAGATTAGCAATCTATCTGAAAGTCCTCAGGGGATAACTCTTCCAAAGAGTGAACGACCCTATCGGCAAGATGTAGATCCTCTGGTAGTCGCGTCCCGGCAACAGCAAAAACCTTCATCCCCGCGGCTTTACCAGCCTGAACTCCCACTACAGCATCTTCAACAACGACGCAACACTGAGGATCAACACCAAGCTTGTCGGCAGCCAGGAGGAATATCTCAGGGTTAGGCTTACCATTTTCGACGTCATCCCCAGATACTATTTCGTCAAAGCAGCCCTTCAAGCCGATCTCTGTCAATATCGCCTCTATATTCAACCTGGGAGTAGAAGAAGCTATAGCCTGCTTGTGTCCGTTCGCATGCAAAGACACTACCAGGTTATAAGCTCCAGGAAGTGGCTTAATTCTCCCTCTAATAGACTCACGGAAGTATCTCTCTTTGTCTTCAGCTATTCTGTTTATCTCTTCCTCATGAAGATCCCCAAACAAGACACGAATAGCATCAGGATTTCTCATCCCAAAAGTCGGGAGAAAATCCTGATAGCTAATCTCCACACTCCTAGGGCGGGCTACATATAGCCAAGACTCATAGTGAAATTGTCTAGAGTCCACAAGGACTCCATCAAGATCCCACAATACGGCGGCTTTTTCCATACGCGATAAATATTACCAACTACACGTCTATGTTATCCAATACAAACTGGCTATAATACGCTCTGGAGAAGTCTCTCAGCTTCGTCCGGAGTTATCTCGCCTTTGGATAGCGACCTGAGTACCTCTCTTACGAACTCCTCGTTAGTTTTGCCCTTACTCTCGAGCATAGGCTTCATCAGAGGTGTGTAATCAGCTTGAGGAGTGGGAACTGAAGAAGTATCTACATTAGCATCCTGTATAGATGTCGGCTCCTGTTGTAGATCCTCTTCAGCATCTTCAGACCTATCCGATCGAGGTTGCAAAACTTGTCCATCGCCGCGACGAATAGAGATATCGCCCTTGCCGGTCTTTATTGATAGGTCTGCTTCTGGATGATCGCTGCCAGTGGTACCTACCATTCTTACGCCACCAAAGCCCATTGGCCCAGATCTACCCACTTGCACTAGAGGGAACTCTGAATGCACCTTTCCAAAACCTGTCTGGGCATCGATGCGTACAGATATATCATCAGGTAAGATAACAACCACATCCCCTAGGCCAGACGACACTTGATACCTACCTTCGTCTAGCTCTGAATCCAAGTAGATGTCACCCATCATGGAATTAAGTTGCATCTCTCCGATCTCACAACCTACCACCCGCATCGGCCCCATGGCAGAAGAGGCCCTAATACGCGCGGACTCACAACCAGAAATATTCACCTTCCCATGGGCAGTATTTATACTTAGATCTCCCTCAACTTGTTGGACGTTAATGTCCCCATTGCCCGTAGAAACCTTTAAGTCGCCCTCTCCAGAAGCCACTTTTACCTCCCCATTGCCCGAAGAGAGGGTAACATCACCCTCGAAATCAGTCACTATGATTCTGCCATTACCTGTCGAGACTGTTATATCACCTTCTACTTGTATAACCCTGACATCTCCATTACCCGTTTCTACCCTTACGTCGCCCTCAACAGACTCAACGCTTACATTCCCCCACCCAGAGTGACATACCACATCCCCTTCATACTGAGATTGCCCCTTGAACTCGATCTGGCCCTTACCGGTCTCAAGTTTTACCCCGTTTACACTGGACGGTATAGACAAAGTTAGATCCATTCTCTGAATCGAGCGCAGGCTTATATCTTCCTTAGGCTGCGATATATGAACCATATCTCCTGATCTCTCTATAGACGGGGTCAAACCTCCACTAACGCTAATAGACCATTCTTCTCCTTGCACCCTGACTGATATATCTCCATGTAGTAGGCTAACTCGTAACTCATCAGCTCCGTTCGCGATTTCTTGGATGTTCATCTTGATGCCTCCCTGATTCTTAGTTCTTTGCTCAAGTAATGCTCTTGTAATAACAGACCAACCTTGACCATGTAGACTCCTAGACACAACAGCGACTTATCTAGAAGATTCATTTTGCTCCTTCCAGGAGTTTTGAGACAACGTACCATGTATCTATGGCCAGCGGCGTCTCTCAGGTCCTGATATCTCTCCTTGAGGATTCTGTCGGTGAGCCCGTAGTACATTTCCCCCTCCTTCAGGTAATCCCACTACTGAGTAGATCTCAACTTGCTCAGGGCTTCTTCGGGGCTTATCTCGCCTCGTGCAACAGCATCTAGAATGCTGCGCCGGGAAGATTTAGCAGATTCCCTCTTCAAAGGCTGATTTTCTGCCCTGGTCAAAACGTTCACTATCTCCTCCAGCTTAGAGCGCACAGTTGGGTAGCTTATGCCAAGGCGCTTCTCTACCTCACTAAGATTACCTCTCGAAGTTACAAATATCTTGAGGAAGGTTGCTTGCTCATCTGTTAGCGAGCAAAAGTCACACTGCCTGTACTCGGCTCTAACCTCGGTCCCGCAGTCTACACACCTCACCTCTCTTATGATCAATTGGCCACCACAAGTAGGACATCTTTCTAGAATTTTTCTCACTCAGATCACCTCCATAAGATTATATATCAATCAATTAATAAATCCAAGTAATTAATCAAAAATTTTAAAATATTCGAGGATAGATTTCCGGTTGGTGGTGTTCCTTCAAAAACTAGTCAAGATCAGCCGGG
Source organism: Thermobaculum sp. (assembly GCA_042408415.1). GTDB lineage: Bacteria > Chloroflexota > Chloroflexia > Thermobaculales > Thermobaculaceae > Thermobaculum. The sequence goes on along the minus strand of JBHORE010000096.1, from coordinate 32,684 downwards.
ATATGAGTACGCTCGTAGCTCTCGCGGAGGTAGCGATCAGTGACTCTTGTATACCTTTGGGTAGTTGCCAGGCTCGAGTGTCCGAGGAAGGCTTGTACTATGCGCGTGTCAGCACCACCCTGCAATTTATGCACAGCAAAAGTATGTCGCATAGTATGGGGTGTGGGGATAGTCTTGAGTCCAACCTTTTTGGCATACTTCTTTATTGACATCTGGATGGCTCTAGGGGTCAGCCTATCCTCAGCAGTTGGACCCTTGAAAGATACAAACAACGCAGGATTTTCGTCAGTTCTCAGTTGTAGATATTCCTTAAGCAATCTCTGAGCTACAGCATCAACAAAGACCACCCGTGGCTTTCTACCTTTACCTATAATAGATACCTCAAGTATCTCGTCCTCACATAGATGCTCCAATGGAAGCTGATCTCTATTCAAGGAGCATAGCTCAGCTATCCTCATCCCGGTACAGTACAGCAGCGCAAGTAGAGCTCTATCTCGTTTGCCCCAAGGAGTAGAGGGGTCTGGGGCCATCAGTAGTGCCCTAACATCATCGACCGATAAAGCCTTGATCGAGGATACATCCATATGACTCTTTGGCAACTTGATGTCGTCTCGTGTGAGAGAGGTCAAGTCCTCATCATGGAGGTAGTTAACAAAGCTTCGCAAAGCAGAAATGTACTTAACGTATGTGTCATCATCCAACTGCTTCTCTACGACCAGGTATCTCTGCCATGCTTTCACAGACCGTTTGTCCAGGTCTGAAGTGTAGACCTTAGATTGCAATCGCAGCTCTAGCCAATCTACAAGAGCATAGAGGACTTGCTGATATGTTCTCACGCTAGCTGGGGATAAACCCTCCTCAACTAGACAATAGTCTAGAAAATCTTGCACGCTACTTCTCAGCTCTTTTTCTTCTTGCGCCATATCAAACAAAGTAATAACATCCAAATATGATTTCAAGCAAAGATAAAGAACTGGAAGATCTTATAAATAAATTACGAAGCACCCATATAGATCCGAAAGAAGCTATAAGGTTACAAATCAAGGCTAGCAGATATATAACAGAGTCTCCACTAGATATCCCTCCTGCTACCGTTGGTGGCTTCGACCTCAGTTTCCCAAATAACGCCAGGGCTGCGGCTGTTGTAATAGAGTCAAGCACAATGGAGACTGTCGAAGAGATACTTGAAGACATGCCCGTAACCATGCCATACATACCAGGGCTGCTGGCATTTCGAGAAGCACCAGTAATCCTTAGGGCATACAATTCTCTCAAAGCAAAACCAGACGTCATCATGATAGACGGGCATGGCAAGGCCCACCCTAGAAGATTTGGTATAGCCTGTCACATTGGACTGATACTAAGAAAGCCTTCCATAGGAGTGGCAAAAAGCTTGCTGATCGGCAATGCTGAGGAACCAGGGGACAACAAGGGAGATTGGAAGCCTATAACTTTAGGAAGTGAAGTGCTTGGGGCTGCAGTCAGAACCAAGCCTGGAGTGAAACCTGTGTACGTATCAGTAGGTAATATGATAAGCCTCGAACAGGCTGTGGAGCTAGTATTGAAGATGACTACCAAATACAGATTGCCTGAACCTACACGCCGAGCACATATGCTTGCTAGTCGTTATAAAAAACAGTAGATAAGTCAAGCAGGAGGTTAAAATCATGCAACAGTCCTCAGTGAAAGTACCCAAGGTAACATATGCAGCGATTCCGCAGGATCAACTAGAGATCCTTCATGCTCATTATGAAGAAGCTCAAAAGCATATTCCACAGAAGCTTGGAAAGCACTATCCAATAGCAATTAACGGTCAAAGAATCGACGGCCGAGGTAAGACGCTAGAAGTTCGATCTCCTATAGATACAGATATACTGGTAGCTATATTCAACGAGGCCACGAGTGACCAAGTGTCACAAGCCGTGGATGCGGCCGCGGAAGCTTTCAAGATCTGGGGGAGCATGAATTATCAGGAGAGAGTAAACATTCTCAGGCGAGCTGCCTCTAACTTCCGGGACAACAAATTCGAGCTAGCTGCTGTGCTATCAGTAGAAGCTGGTAAGACCAGAATGGAAGCTCTAGGAGAAGTAGAGGAGGCCGCTGATCTCATCTCGTGGTATTGTGACCAGATGGAAGAGAACCACGGGTTCGTGAGAGAGATGAGAAGGATAATCCCTAATGAAAATAACAAGTCTATTCTAAGACCATACGGGGTATGGGCGGTTATAAGCCCATTTAATTTCCCGATGGCTCTATCTACTGGTATGCTAGCCGGCGTACTGGTATCGGGTAACACTGCCGTATTCAAGCCCGCCTCTGCCACAGCTCTTAGTGGCCTAGAGGTGTATAGAATGTTCGAAGAGGCTGGTCTACCATCTGGAGTACTGAATTTCGTTGTCGGCTCTGGCAGTACGATAGGAGAACAGCTATCGGACAATCCCAAGATATCCGGGTTAGCATTCACTGGATCTAAAGATGTTGGACTACATCTTATGAGGAAATTCAGCTACCCATACGCCAGACCCTGTGTAGCTGAGATGGGAGGCAAGAACCCTACGATCGTTACGTCAAAGGCAAATCTATCTAAGGCTGTTGAGGGTATAGTCAGGTCAGCCTTCGGCTACACAGGACAGAAATGCTCGGCATGCTCACGGGTATACGTATTCTCGGATGTATATGATCAACTTGTAGATAAGCTACTGGAGCGTACTGCTGAGGTCTTAGTGGGAGATCCCAGGCAAAGAGATGTCTTCATGGGACCTTTGATCGACGAGCGAGCAGTGGATAAGTACTTATCAGCAGTAGAAGAGGCGTCTGTAGACGGCAAAGTTTTGTTTGGTGGCCACAGAATACAGAACAGTGGCATGGAGAGGGGCCACTTCGTGGAGCCTTGTATCGTAGCTGATCTACCTCAGAACCACAGGATAATCAAGGAAGAGTTGTTCGTGCCTCTAGTAGCACTAGTTAAGGTTGATACCATTGAGGAAGCTGTGAACCTAGCCAATGATACCGAATACGGCCTCTGTGCAGGTATCTTCAGCGAAGACCAAGCTGAGATAGATTACTTCTTTGATCATATAGAGGCTGGCGTGGTTTACGCTAACAGGAGCGGAGGAGCAACCACTGGGGCTTGGCCCGGTAGCCAAAGCTTTGTTGGATGGAAAGCCAGCGGATCCACAGGCAAGGGAGCACTTGGACCATATTACGTGCAACAATTCATGAGGGAGCAAAGCAGGACTGTAGTAGAAGATTAGCATGCAGGAGAATATCCAGAACAAGCACGAATACACCGATATAGCAATAGATCATTATCTGCATCCTAGAAACGTAGGTATCATCCCAGATGCTACAGGGGCTGGTACAGCCGGGGATCAGGAGAAAGGACAGATAATGATTCAGATAACCCTCAGATGTTCAAATGGGTTTATAGAAGATATCAGGTTCAGAGCGTTCGGATGCAGCGCTACTATAGCTTCGGCTTCTATGGTAACCGAGCTAGCAAAGGGAAAGACCCTTAAGGAAGCTGAAGCAATAACTTCACATATGCTACTAGAAGCCCTTGGTGGACTACCAAAGGATAAACTTTATTGCGCGAACTATGCTACCGAGGCCCTTCATATAGCTATAAAGGACGCTACCTCTAGAAATAGCGCTGGGTAGGAAGCTGCAGATCTGGCACATGTACAGTCAGATCTGCAGCTCCGCTGCATCTAATCCATAATTAGAAGCATTCTTGCGCGCGCATACATCATGGTAGATAGCTAAGTTATGATCACCGACCCTTACCCAAGAGAACCTCTGAGCCCTCTTATGAGCATGCATAGCCATTGTACTTCTGAGCTCCGGAGCGGAAAGTATCCTGTGTATAGCTGCGGCAAGCTTCACATGATCTCCGGCTGGTACTAAAAAGCCATTGTGACCATCTCTCACTGTAGATTGCAAACCGCCAACTCGCGAGGCTACTACAGGGATGCCACACGCTATGGCCTCCAGAGCTGCCATTCCAAAGCTCTCATAGTAAGACGAGACCACACAGGTATCTGCAGATCTATAATAATAAGGCAGCTCTTCCTGGGGCTTTGGACCACAGAAAATCACATCACCAAGTACACCCAAAGACGAGGCTAAAGCCCTAAGCCTACGAATCTCTGCAGCAGTTTCTCTATCGCTTTTATCTTTGGTCCCGCCAACTATCATAAGCTGGGCGTTACCAATATCAGCCTTCAAAACAGCAAAGGCCCTTATAAGCACGTCCAGCCCCTTCAGCGGTTCTATTCTCCCAACATACAATACAAGCGGGACGTTCACATCAATGCCAAGCCTTTGCCTGGCCTCAGTTTTATCTCCCGGCGAGAACAAAGCTAGATCAACTCCACATGGAGCTACGTAAACTTTTTCAACTGGTACCTGGTAATGATTGACAATCTCTGCCCTTTCTATGTTGTTAGCAGCTATCACACCATCTACGGACTTCAACACCATATCTTCTGCTCTTAGCCTTAGGAGAGATTCCTCTGGCTGATTAGGCCCCCGGTACTTGTTCTTTATCAGTCCCAACGTGTGTGACATATGAAGCCAAGGAATACTCCATTTTGTCACAAAGCCTAGCCCCACAACACCAGATATCCAGTAATGGGTGTGCAAGACGTCGTACTCTACCCCTTCATTTTCAGCAAAGGTAATTATTGATTGAGCTATATCATCTCTGATCTTGTAAAGGGATTCACGGCTGATGCCCCTAGGAGGCCCACTTCTGACGTTTATTACTCTAAAGCCATCAGTTATTTCTTGAATCAAAGGATCGTCTGGGTTATTCCATCTAGTAAAAACATCTACCTTGATGCCCCTAGATGCTAGCTCTCTTGATAAGCGAAGCACATAAACGTTCATTCCTCCTACATCTCGGCTGCCAGGAACAGCAAGAGGGCTAGTATGGATGCTAAGCATAGCCACTCGCGCAGGCCAACGCTCCTGGAGAGACTTCTTATATTCAGTCGTTTGAGGGAATAGGTCGTCGATACACATTCTTACTCAATGGTAACAAATATATACATGAAGTTGATAAAAGCTTTTTTCTTTCGTAATCTCTGACAAATTTATGTATATAGATTATAGATAGAGCATTCCTCTGTCCATTCGTTTGGAGGTTGGGAAGATGTTGAAGGGAGAGCGTGCCATATCGGAGATCGTTAAGATTCATCAAGTCTTCGCAAGAACTCACAGGGCATTCATGCACTTCATAGTACAGGATGAAACATTGGGCAGAGACGAAGTCAACTATCTTGCAACTGTTACCCTGTCACACATAGACGATATTCAGACCGGATACAAGTGGGCTATGCGTACCGAGTATGTACCAAAGAGTGAGCTGCCTTATATCTTGGATCCCTCTGACATCATAGCTATAAGCAAAGACCCAGATACACCATCTAAGCAGATACTTCCACCAGACCTCCAAAAAATCATGGCCTTCCAGCACGCTCAGGTTGTCTTTGCTTATATACCTAAATTGCCTAAGAGTATAATAAGTTTTCCAGGCAATAAGTCTTATGTTGATATAAAGATCCCTAGAACACCTTTAGAGTTTAGGGAGAGGGTGAATGAGCTGGCAAGCGCAATTTGGTCAGCAGCGGTTAACACTCCTGCCAGCTCGTGGGAACCAGAGAAAGCCAGGCGAGTTTACGGCTTTTTCGAGACCGGAATGTGGCTAACAAGATGGCACCTGCAAAAGATGGGGTACTACAACTAATCAACTACCTTTATTCTCCTGCCGCTGCAAATGATCGTAGATCGCATCTGTTAGCGCACCGATTTGAGATACCGCCAGTTTCCTAAGATTATATGGTAGGTTTTGTATGCGTCTAAATATTTGGCGCATCCTTATATCCAAAAGATCAGTATCTCTAGGCTTATGATCAGCCATACCAGCTAACTGGAGTACTTCAATTGGACTAACTTCCAGCGCTTGGCAAATATCTATAAAAGTACTAATCTTAGGGTCCTGAGTTGCGCCGCTTAGTATCCTGTAAAGAGTAGCCCTATTACGCCCGGATTTCATGTTCGCGGCTACTTGGGTAGCCGTCATTCCACGAGTTCTCATGATGTCATTTATAGCTTTGCTAAGAGAAGGGCTTTCGTATTCTCTGCCATAATCTTCATGATGCTGAGCCATTACAATGCACCACCTTAGTAATAAGTGATCATCATCCCTACATACTGTGTAGTATACACATCAGTAGCTAGAAATACATTAACGATAATAATAATTGCAAAAATTACAATGAATTCTCAACCATCTAGTTACCTTTTGGCATCAATCGAAACAATTCGCCATTATCATTTACAAAGTCTTGAGCGGGCAAGTCGCCCACATAGGTATAAGCGTACCAGTTTATAGGGATCTCTAACTCCTGAGGAGACAAGAAAGGTTGTAGGGGGACAAATACCTTCACATCTCCGTGAGCATTTTCAAAAGGTAGGGCATTATTGACTATCTTAAACTGATCGCCGTTTTCTACATACGTCTTCATCTCCATAATTGCCTCTTTACGACTAACAAAAACGTAGACATCTATCTGCCCATCATCCGTGTAATCAAAGGCAAAGACTGAGCTTAAGGATGAAGATTTATTTGAGGTATCAGGAGTCTTCATTTCAAAGAGAATCCCTTTGTGCCCGAACTTATCAATAAATTGTGCTCCTGCGGCTTCAATATCCGCAAAATTCAATCTACGCTCTCGCACATCTCCGATGTCATCAACTTTCATGTAGGAAGAAGAAACCTCAGGTAAGTTATTACTAATCTTGCGCTTATTGAAAGCAACTATCTTATCGTCAACTATCATGTAGAGTGAGTTCCGTACTACTATTGGGATGCCTATGGCTTGCCCTCTGAGGTTATACTTCCAGTCCACAGACAAGTCTGGGAGATCAATAGAGTACAAATCATTCTTCCCAACCAAATAAAGCCTATCGCCCGATAGAGAAGCAGAGACGTAGTCTACCCCCCTTAGTTTTAGATCTCTTTGAAGCCTGTTGTTTTCCAAATCGTACCTCAGTATATGCGTTTCTCCGTTCCCAATAGTAATTGCTAACAAATATGACCTATAAAGCATCAAATCTCTCGGAGTAAGCTCAAAATGTCTCTGTTGGCTGATCTCACCGTTATTCAGAGAAACCGAAGTTATGTAGTTGCCATCAGCGGGAACAAAGACCTCTTTATTTCCCATTACTATCGTTGCATTAGACAGTGGTCTCACCTTCTGAGTCTTCCAAATCTGTTTACCATTTGAGTCGAACATTATTAAGCCGTTAGATAAGGGCATTACCAAGTAGTTATCTCTACTTATTACAGGAGCTCCAAATGCATCGCTCTGAAATTCCTTTTGCCAGAGAAGATTACCACCAGTAAGATCAAAGCAGAGCACATTTCTATGGAGTATTACATAAGCTCTCTGGTTATAGGCAACAGCATAATTTACATTACTTAAGACTATCGCCTTCTGCCAAAGAACACGGCCATCAAAGTGATCAAGAGCATAAAGCCCCTTTGTAGTAACAAGAAAGACTATCCCATCACTGGTTTCAGGAGGTAAGAGTATGCTAGCACCAATATTTGTAGTCCAAAGCTCCATACCAGAATTCGCATCGATTCCATAGACATCACCATTGTAGGTAGCAGCAACAAGGACACCATCCTGGAAGGTAACTTGAGGCAATACTCTATCCTGCAACTGGAAATCCCACGAAATAGTGCTTGGAACAACCCCTCCAGGCTGGATATACCTGCCAAAACTTTGAGTAAAGACATTTCCCAGCCCTATATCGGTTGCCTGCTGAACAGGAGGAACATATTTATTTGTTCGGCGTGGAATATCAGTTGATATAGGTTGTCTGGCAGGTGATGGATTGGGATACGGAGTAGCTACAGCAGTAGGAGTTACCCGCAGATCTATCTTAGGAATAGGCAAAGTTGGGACAGGAGTAGGATTATAAGACAAGTAATTACTAGTCGTGCTTATCGAGCAAGCCAACAGGGAAGGCATCATAAGCAGAGATAGCATTGTAATCTTTATATTCAAAGATGGGAAAATAAGCCTCACCTCATATTGCTTCAGCAGTTGTTGCATAAGGATAACTCAAGTGTTCGCTTTACTCAAGTGGCGCCGGTAATAGCTGGTATACTGGCTTGATCCAAAACCTATACCAGGAGGAAATATGAAAATTGCGGTTCTCTGCGATTTCGATGGCACCATAACCCTGCAAGATATGGGCATAGAGATACTAAAGGAGTTCTCTACGGCTGACTGGGAAAGAATAGAAGAGAAATTCGACCAGGGAAAGGTTTCTATATTGGAGAACATGAGCGAGCAGTTCTCACACGTACCTAACCCACCGCATGAGATTAACGAGTTTGTCAAAAGAACTGCAAAGATTCGCCCAGGTTGGGAAGAATTTATCGAATGCTGTCGGGGATATAACCTCCATCTGGCAATAGTCAGTGGCGGACTGCGAAGCTACATATACAGCGTACTAGGGAAGAATTTGGATATCCCCGTCTATTCACTAGTGGACGACTATGTGGATGGACAATGGTTACTCTCCCTTCCCAGTCCATTCGACCGCGATGACGAAGTAGAGTTTAAAGAAGCTGTGATCAACTATCACCGCAAGCAGTATGATGAGATATGGTTCATAGGAAATGGTACATCCGATAGAAGAGCTGCAGAGGTGGCAGATAGAGTTTGGGCATTAGAGCCTTTACTAAGCTATGCACTCTCAAAAGGTCTAAAGGTACATCCGTTTGAAAGCTTTTATAATATCTGCACAGACTTTCAGAAGATACTAGGCAGACAGATATTGAAAGAAGACGAGATAGACAAAGTTAGCTTATAACCTAGACCTCTGATCAAATATCTCGTACAAGATGACCGAAGTAGCCACAGCTAGATTTAGAGAGTCAACCTTACCCACCATTGGTATGCTTACGAGCATGTCACATAAGCTTTGCTCTCTCAAGTCCAATCCTTGTCTTTCACTACCCATGAGAAGTATGCAAGGATACGGGTAATTTACTCGACTGTAATCCAATGGTGTGCCTCCAACAGCCCCTACGATTGGTATTTGGTGAGCATTTTTCCAATCAAGCAGGTGCTCAAAAGAGGTCTTAATCAGCCTTACAGTGAACGTAGCCCCTGCGCCAGCCCTCACAGAATTAGGATCGTAAGGGTCAACAGAGTCCCCCAAAAGTATTACGTATCTCACACCTACAGCATCAGCAGTGCGTAGTATGGATCCAATATTACCAGGATCCTGCACGGCCTTCAGGGCTAATAAACAAAGACCCTCCTTAGGATCTATAGATTCTAGCGAATACCACCTCTGCCGGACGACGCCAGCTATACCCTGTGGATTGTCCCTAAGGCTAATAGACTTAAAAATATTCTGTTCAACATCTATTACTTGGCCCCCCTCACTGATAAGATCATTCACTAATTTCCAGGCGTGTTCACTTCTAAGAAGATCACTAGATACTATAAGAAACTCAAAATGGAAACCTTCCTCGAATGCGGAGTAAACTTGCCTTATGCCTTCTACATAGCACAGCTCAGATTGCTCCCTAAACTTCCTGGATCTAAGCTTTCTGAGGAATTTTATCTTTGCGTTATCCCTGCTCTTTATCTGCATCATCTAGTAATCTCGAAGACGGCCTTAGGATCAACAGCAGATTTCTCCCCCGCCTTGACCACGACGTATCTGGACGCTAGCACGCCTAACAATATCATCATGGAAGATATCCTAACTATCCAAGGATTATCTGCCTTCCTAAGACGTGTTATGAGTAGCAACGAGAGAGGGAAGATCTCGCCTATTATTCTAATCCCTAGCAAGTTTACAAGCTTTAGCCTGCCATCCGTTAAGTAGAACCTAAGAGCACGCACAAGAGTTCGCTCAAAGAATAGCTTGACTATCAAGTCAATAGGGACCATCCATAACTGAAGCGACACTAACGCCTTATTGGCAGCAAACATTTTTGTAATGGAAGTAACTAGGGAAGCAACTGCCAAACCTGAGGAAAAAGAAGAAGATACAAATACCAAAGGCAAGGTCGCAGCTCTCTTTGTCCATACTGGTACAGCAGTGGCCGCAAGGAGCACGGCGGTATAGAAGGTCATAAACATTGCAGGTAAACCTGCCATTACCTTGGCAAGAGATAATATAGGATCTAACGTACGAAGGAATCTATTGATCTTACCTTGAGGGAATATATTATGTAATATATCGGCCGTAGTCACAGCCCCGGATAGTAGACCATACGTAGATAGTACCCACGTACCAACCGACATCGGGGAACGTAGCTTAAGCACTCTCAACATATGGTGAAACCTCTCAGGTCTCTTCAGATCAAATATGAGAAGCACGGGACAAGGTATAAGCGAAGATAAAGATATATACCTACAAACCCTGCCAAGACGTCCAGTTACATCAAACCTCACAAGGTCTGCAATCAAGCCAATCAGGTAGCAAGCGCCAGAGAGGCCTCCGAGAAAGAAGTATGTGATAATAAGCCATCCCCAATGGGGCTTGTGTATTACAGGTCTGTCATAATAAGTTACGTCTCGACTTCTATTTTTATCATTAGCCTTCCTTTTAAGCTGTATCTCCGTCATAGTATAAGCTCCATCAATTTCGTCTCTTCAAGGACAAGGTAGTCAGCACCATCATCAAGATTGAAAACAGTAGCCCAGACAAGTAACCTCTCAGAACTTTTTTCTGAGGAAGTTCTGGGCTCCTTGGCAAGTTATACACTTCAGGTTCATCGGTAAGAATGAACATGGCATATAAGCCTTGTATACCGTTCGTACCACCGAAGTTTTCATCGCCATATATGTAGGCACTAGTCACGCCCAGTGAATGGAGATGCTCTACCCGTCTCTTGGCCCTTTCCTTCAGCTCAATGTAAGAGCCAAACTGAATAGAATCAGTAGGACACGCCTTAGCACATGCTGGCTCAAGACCATCCTTGAGTCTGTCATAACATAGGGTGCATTTGTGAGATATACCATCGTATGCGCCGATATCAGGGACTCCAAACGGGCAAGCAGGGACACAATACCCGCATCCATTGCATATGTCAGGCTGAATGTAAACGGTACCAAACTCTGTGCGGATAATAGCACCTGTGGGGCATGCCTCAAGGCAGCCAGCTACAGCACAGTGCTTACACACATCACTCATCATAAGCCAGTGGCTTTGAAAAGGAGGCATGTCGGAAGCCCTGGGGATATCTTCCTGAAATCGCTCTATAAACTCAACGTGTCTCCAGGTATAGGCCCCTAAATCCCCAGTATTATCATAACTATTCCCAGTCCAAGTGAGACCATCCATTGGTAGCTGGTTCCATTGCTTACAGGCAACTTCACAAGCTTTACAACCTATACATAGAGTGGTATCTGTAAGAAACCCAACAGGTGACTGTAAGCTACCAACAGACATCGTACTATCTCCTGTCTAGCCTGCCCTTGCGAATATTACAGGTGAAGCTCTTTGCTTCATGAATACGTGAGTTAGGATCTTCAATAAGCGCGCTAAGATCGTTAGCAGATGCTCCTCTTGCAAGGCCGCCATATCCGAAGTGCCATGGCATGCCTATTTGATGTATTCTTTTGCCGTCTCTAACTATAGGTTGCAACCTAGCCGTAACCAGGACTCTAGATTCTACCTCTCCCCTGGCGGTCGATAACACAACCCAGTCCCCCGTAATTACACCTATCTCTCGTGCCAACTCTGGGCTAATTTCCACAAATCCTTCAGGTTGCAGCTCTGCTAACCAAGGTATCCACCTAGTCATGCCTCCAGCTGTATGGTGTTCGGTTAGTCTATAGGTCGTTAATATATGCGGGAATGCAGGATCTTCTATAGCATGATAAGGATTATCTGGTCTTTCAAAGAGAACAGCGCAAGGATTGACCGGATGATTAGGATATAACAAGTTAGGATATGGTGATTCTTTTGGCTCATAGTGAGTGGGCAAAGGACCATCTTTCATCCCCTTGGGCGTAAATAACCATCCCTTGCCATCAGACATCATTATGAATGGAGAATCCCCTGAATGAGCATCAACACCCTTAGCACCCTCAAGGGGAGTATAAGATGGGTCTTTATTGATTGGGAAGTCCGGAATATCGTAACCGGTCCATTTCTTCTGCGCCTCATCCCACCATACCCACTTCTTTCGATCACTCCAGGGCTTGCCCTGTGGATCGGCCGATGCACGATTATAAAGAATACGTCTATTGGCAGGCCATGAGAAACCCCAACCAAGTGAAGCCTTATCATCAGCATCACGATTTCTAGCCCGGTTTACACCATGCTCAGGGGTTATTCCACAATATATCCAGCAACCGCATGCAGTAGAACCATCATCCTTTATATCTTCGAAGCTCCCAAGAAGTTTTCTATCTTCGACTCGATAGCCATTGATCTCGTACAAGATATCTTCAACCTTCGGTTCCTGCAAATCCCCCTCAGTACTATAATTCCAGGTGAGGGCCGAGATTTGTCTTCCCTTTGGGGAGTCATCGCTTGCATAGAGATCTTTTAGTCTTCTGCCTAGGTGATAAAGGAACCAAGTCTCTGATCGTGCATCATCTGGAGGATCTACAGCCTTATCGTGCCACTGCACCAAACGTTGGGTATTGGTGAATGACCCATCCTTCTCAGGTGGTAAAGCGGCGGGTAATAAAAATACTTCGGTTGGGATCTCTTCTGGCCTAAGCTCTCCTCTTTTAACCTCAGGTGAGGCGTACCAGAAAGATGCAGTCTCTATCTCGTGAACATCTCTGACAACTAGCCAATCTAGAGAAGCCAGAGCTCGGCGCGCAAGGCGAGAGTTCTGCCCCCCAACAGCAGGATTCTGACCAAAACAGAATAGACCTCTCATTACACCATCACGCATGAGAGGAATCATCGCTTCAAAGGAGTAATCCCCCCCTATCTGTGGCAGTAGATCGTAGGCATAATCATTTTGTGCGTTGGCATTACCACCGTAATAGGCTTTCAATAGACTGATGATATACTTCGGAAGGTTATACCACCAACCTGTTTGAGTTTGGTAGTGCGATATATATCCAGATAGTGTCTGGTCCTCATCGGTCTCGGATGAGGGCATTGGAAGGTAACCGGGCAAAAGATTATAGAGAGTAGGTATATCGGTAGATCCCTGAATGGTTGCATGACCTCTTAGAGCTAGTATGCCCCCACCTGGCCTACCTATATTGCCTAGCAGTAGCTGTAATATAGCGCAGCAGCCTATCATCTGAGAACCAGTAGTATGCTGAGTCCAAGCCACCGCATAACAGAAAGCAGTGGTCTTGTCCCTACCGCTGTTCTCTAGTATGGTCTCAGCCACCTTGATAAACAGATCCTGAGGTATTCCACATATCTCAGCAACTATATCAGGTGTATAACGTGCGAAATGCTTGCGCAGAATCTGCATCACACTTCGAGGATGCTGCATAGTCAAGTCGAACTCAGAGTTATCTGAAGCAGTATCCTTTGAGCCAGTTACATGTGCCTCGCCTGTGTGGCTCTCATGATCTACCGGGGAAGAGTGTAAACCTTCTCCACTGTACTTCCAGGAAGATGCATCATAAGACCTCGAATCAGGATCATAACCAGAGAATAGCCCCCCCAGATCCTCTGTATCCTTGAAATTCTCATCTATTATTGCTGCAGCATTAGTATAGTGACGTACATAGGTCTGAAAGAAATCGTCTGAATTCCACCTATCGTGGTTCAGCACGTAGTTGATGAGTCCTCCAAGAAACGCTATATCGCTTCCGGCCCGAAGAGGTACATGAATATCACACAGAGCGGAGGTTCGAGTAAATCTGGGGTCTATATGTATGAGCTTTGCACCTCTTTCTTTGGCCATCATGACAAATCTAAAGCCTACTGGGTGATTCTCAGCCATGTTGGAACCCATAATGACTATACAGTCAGAGTCTGCCAAGCTCTGCTGAAAGGTAGTTGCGCCTCCCCTGCCTAATCGAGCACCCAGACCGGGCACTGTACTAGAGTGTCATATACGAGCTTGATTCTCTACCGCTACAATACCCAACCCAGCGGTGAATAGCTTTTTGATGAGATAATTTTCTTCATTATCAAGCGTAGCCCCTCCAAGATGTCCTATACCCAGGGTACGCATTACTCTTCTGCCAGAGGAATCATACTCTTCAAAAGTACGGTCCCTCGTCTCCTTCACTAGCTGAGCTATCCTGTCCAGTGCCCAGTCGAGGGACTTCTCCTCCCACTTATCAGAAAAAGGAGCTCTATATTTGACCTTCCTAATCCTCATAGGGCTATTGATGAGACCAGAAGTGGCTGCTCCTTTAGGGCATAGGGTCCCACCATTAATAGGACTTGCATAGTTGCCCTCTATATCAATTACTTTGCCATCTTTATGGTAAACGAGCTGTGAACAACCCACGGCACAATAGGGACAAACACTCACTGTAACTTGCGCGTCTCTAATTCTTGGGTATAAGCGCCTGCTTTGGTTACTTACAGCATTAGGAGAAATACCTACCCTCTCAGATATTTTCTGTAGAAAGTTCATATCGGATCTCCTCTTATCCTCCAGTACAGAACACTCAGCATAACTAGCGCTGATTATATAAATATCCTAAAATTTAGAAAGGCTTTCCGATATAATTGTTGCTCAGCAGCCAGCACTTCCCCAGTTAAGCAGCAAGCATAAATCTTGCCATATGAGGGGAAGTGTGGCTGAGATCAAAAATGGTAACTGTGAAAAAACTTAAGAATTTAAAAAACGTAAATATATTAAGAGATCAGTTATCAACCATTTGCAAACGTAGGGGATTATTGTGTCAAATAGGAAACAAAATACAAACGATTATGTTATTTCCTGTTGGAGCATTATTCAAATTCTAGGAGGCGGTTAAGTGACCGTGACAGAAAAGCCTCTCTTCTGCATAGAACGCCTCGGAGTAATAATGGAGCCCGACCCTAATAACCCTGATGAAGCTTGGGGGGTTCTTAATCCCGCAGCAGCTAGGAGTCGGAATGGAGAGCTATATATCTTCCCAAGAATAGTAGCAGAGAAGAATTACTCTAGGATCGGCATAGCTAAGGTTATATTTGACGATCAGGGAGATCCCAAGGCTGTCGAACGTTTGGGTTATGTACTTGAGCCTACCGCCTCTTATGAGAAGAACCCTAGAACGGCGGGATGTGAAGATCCTAGGATTACCTTTGTAACCTACCTAGATAAGTACATTATGACTTACACTGCATATGGACCCTTGGGACCAAGAATAGCCCTAGCTGTATCTGAGGACCTATTCGAGTGGAAGAGGCTTGGTCTCGCCAAGTTTTCACCGGCTAGAGGTGTAGAGTTTGACTTCTACACCAATAAGGATGCACTAATATTCCCAGAGCTTATTAAGGACCCCGATGGGAATGATTCTATAGCTCTCATTCATAGGCCAACTTACGATGTTGCACCTTGGGGAGCACCACCTTATCAAGTGCTCCCAGAAGGTATAGAAGACTCGAGGCCAAGTATATGGATCTCCTACTGCCCAGTGGATAAGATAGGTTCTGATCTTAGGGGCCTAACTCACTTCTCTAATCACAGATTACTCGCTGTCCCACAAGAATCCTGGGAAGCATTAAAGATAGGTGGGGGGACTCCCCCTATACTGACCAAACATGGCTGGCTAACCCTGTTCCATGGAGTTAGTGGCGAAATCATAGAAGGTGTAGACCTACAACCAAATGTCTACTATGCAGCAGGAGCCTTGGTACTAGATAGAGACGACCCTACTAAAGTTATATATCGCTCCAAGATGCCTATCCTCGAGCCTACAACGGAGGATGAGAGACAGGGAATTGTAAACAACGTCGTATTCCCAACGGCCGTCGATCAAAGGATAGATCTTGGACAGCCAGATCGCATTGATGTGTACTA
This sequence comes from Thermobaculum sp., assembly GCA_042408415.1. GTDB lineage: Bacteria > Chloroflexota > Chloroflexia > Thermobaculales > Thermobaculaceae > Thermobaculum. The sequence goes on along the minus strand of JBHORE010000096.1, from coordinate 16,690 downwards.
TGGCATGGCCGATGCGCGTATTGGCGTGGGTAAGCTGTACGTACCCCAAAAACTGGAATTAGAGAAAGATAAGGCAGTAGCTGCATGTGTATAGGTAAACTTGGGGAGGTATAACCTCCCCAAGTTTACCTAATCTACTTAAGATCGAGTAAGCTCTCTCGTGGTCCCTCTATCTTCTCTCCGGCGAGAATCATACTAATCATTCTCTTTCTTCCTCTTGGACTCCCAATCGTGATAGCTCCTACTAGTCTGTCCTCGATAAAGAATAGCTTCTTATATTCTTTAGAATCTATGTCCGCCCTTACTACATACTCCAGATTTGGATTTATCTCAGGAGTTGCACCTATAACTGCAATATTAGAATTGAACAGCGGGCTGGTATAGGTAGGGACTTCCTTATAGACCTCATTACCTCCGGCCATATTGATTGCAGCTACCCTACCCTGAGAGAGCGCGTTATCCCAAGTTCCCATGATGTTGTAGCTCTGGATGATAACATCGTAGAATTCAGCTATATCACCGGCAGCGTATACATTATTTATGTTGGTCCTAAGGTACTCATCCACTACAACCCCTCTATTTATTCTTATAGGACTTCCCTGCAGAAAATCAGTGTTCAGAGTAAGCCCTACACCAACCCCAACGATGTCCACATCGATTTCACGCCCTTTCTTGGTAATCACACACCCTCTAACGCCATTATCTGAGACTATCTTTTCAACCTCATCTTGGTAGATAATTTCTACTCCATGCTCCCTAGCAAGCTCATGCACTATAGCTCCACCCTCTTCATCTAAAGTTCTACGAAGAAACCTAGGGCCTCTCATAATCCAAGTAGTCTTAAGCCCGCGTATTGCAAAACCTTCAGCAAGCTCATAGGAGATGAATGAACCTCCTACTACAACCCCCGATCTTCCTTCAGTAGCCTCCCTGATGATATTCTTCGTATCATCCATTGTTTGGAAGTTAAATACGAAGGGGAGATCTCCACCTTCACAAGGCAGTTTGTTGGGCCTACCACCTGTAGCTATGAGAAGAGCGTCGTAAGGAAGTACCTTCCCATTGTCCAGGTATAGTAACTGCTCATTAGTGTCCAAGTGTTGGGCAACAGTGCATGTGAGCAGGTCTATGCCCCTTTCCTTGTGCTGCTCAAAGGTACGCATGAATACCTTTTCTTCTCTAACTATCCCCTTCAAAAACCTGGGAAGAGCCACTCTGTTATATAGTGGGTATGGTTCAGCGGCGACTATAGTAATCTTGCAATTAGGGTCAAGCTTGCGCAGAGTTTCAGCACAGGTCGTCCCAGCTATGCCATTTCCTACTATTACATACCTTTTATCAGTCATATTCCTCCATGTGTAAGCAGATTGCTACTATAGCAGCAGATCTAGGTATTATCGATGAAGAATTTCGTAATAATATAACAACTTGAGCTACCTGCTATAATTCGCTACCAGCTCTCCGTAAGCAATCACATGTCCTTTCATTGCTTTCAGTACGACATCTCTTGTGGCATTAGAGCTAAGATTCAACCTGATATCTAAGGCATATATATGAAAGTAGTATCTATGAGTGCCATTAGGAGGACAAGGGCCCCGGTACCCGTGCTCTTTGAAGTCATTTACTCCTTGTATAGCTCCATTAGGCAACCTAATATTTCTAGGTAAAGCTTGAGGCAAGCCAATTTGAGTTGCAGGAATGTTGAACATGACCCAATGCGACCATGGAGATATACGACCAGGAGCATCAGGGTCATCCATGATCAACACTAAGCTCTGAGCTTTGGGAGGTACACCTTTCCACCTCAAGTTGGGAGATACATCCTCTCCATCGCAGGTGAATTTTCTGGGTATCACTAATTTCGAATTCTCCTGATCAAAATCTGGACTAGTGATTTCTATCTTCTCCAGATTACTTTGAGGGAAGGTATCCTCTCGAGCAGCCCCCGGCATGCAACTTAGAAGCAGTAGAAAACCAAGTATTACTAAAATATCAGTTATACGCCTGATGTACACTGGTAGCTTTGTAGATTTTATGATTGTGAAGTCGTACATACAACTCTCACCCGAGGGGCAATGCACAAGCTGTTAGTAGTATAATCTAACTAAGTTATGTAATGGAAAAAAGACATGAAATATAGCATAGCCATCTGCGCTGGAGCTGATTGCTCCAAACGCAACACATCCCAATTAATTACAATGCTAGAACAGGTTCTAAGAGACGAAGGCTTAGAAGGAGATGTCCTTCTTCGTCCAGCAGCTTGCAGTAAACTGTGTGAGTTAGGCCCTACACTGATCATCTATCCCGACAGGATTTGGTATGGTGGTGTCACTCCAGAGAGGCTTCAACGTATAGTTAGAGAACATCTCAAACATGGTAATCCAATCAAGGAATGGATAACAAAGGATCTCGGAAAAAGAGAGACCTACAGACAAGACGTAAACAACTATCTCGATAAGCTATTCGGCTAGCAATATACCAGGTACTAGTATGTCCAGCAGAAAAGTTACTGTAAAAGATTCCATAAGCTGGATGAAGTGGGATTTCCCGTTTCGAATAGTCCCAATGATAGCTATCCCAGCAGCATTGATTTTAGCCACCCCTTTATCCGCAAAGGACATTGGCTTGTACTTTAGCGGTGTACACCCCTTAGTACCAACTATATTGATTGGCATCATAATGGGCGTAGTAAGTTGGGTGTTCCGGGTAAAGATCCTTAAATGGAATTCCAGTCCTACAACCCCTGATGTACTACTTGAAACAACATACTACTGCGTGCTGAACTCACCTGCAGAAGAACTGGTTTTTAGGGGCATCATGATTGGGCTATTGGGTAACTACATAGGCAATCCAACCGCATTATTTATATCTACTTTAGTATTTGGTGCTTACCACATACCTGCCAAATGGGGAAGCAAAGCTGTAGCGGGTGTCACTGCTGCTGGTTTCCTGTTTGGTTGCCTATTTTTGATAACTGGGGAGTCTTTAATAGCTCCTATGATAGTACACGCCTTCGCTACATCTGGTTTGTTGAGCGCTGGTCCTTGGATGGAACATATTCTGAAAGAACAGAAAGTAAAGACAAAGTCTAAGGACGCAGAAGCTCACAGATATCTACAATAATGCTGATTCCTTGGAATCTACCTTGCTACAAAATCTACCAGGGGAAAAGATCATGTTCAGAAACAGATCCGAAGCAGGTAGAAAGCTGGCTGAGAAGCTATCTCTATATAAGGGACAAGGGGACGTAGTAATACTAGCGCTACCAAGAGGAGGAGTACCGGTAGGTTACGAGATAGCAACCTACCTAGGTGTACCAATGGACGTGCTAGTAGCCCGCAAGTTAGGTGCTCCAGGTCAACCCGAATTAGGTATAGGAGCAATAGCACCAGGAGGTATAAGGGTCCTGGACGACCGATTGATAAGACTCCTCGGAGTTAGCAACGAATATGTAGAGAAAGTATCTCAAGAGGAAGCTCAAGAGCTACAAAGAAGGACACAGGAGTATAGAGATGGGAGACCAGACATTCCTCTCGAAGGTAAGACTGTGATTATAGTAGATGATGGCCTAGCAACAGGCGTAACGGCTAGAGCAGCAATAGAGTCAGTCAGACGCAGGAATCCTAAGAAGATAATTCTGGCAATACCTGTATGCGCCTCACAAGCCATTCCAATCATGCGTAGTCTAGTAGACGAGCTAGTATGTTTACTAACTCCTTCGGAGCTTGGGGCAGTTGGCTTGTGGTACAGTGACTTTAGGCAGATATCGGATGAGGAGGTCAAACGGCTAATAGAATCGACCCAAGAACAGGCTCAAAGCAAGGGAGAGATGTAGCTGTGAACACCTTAGGTGAACAGGAGATAACTATATTAGCTGATAGCACCCAGCTTAGGGGTTTTCTATGTATACCTTCAGATCCGCGAGGATTGGTTATATTCGCACACGGCACCGGTAGCAGCAGGTTTAGTCCCAGAAATAGGTTTGTGGCTGAGCGTCTAAATGCCGCAGGTTTAGCTACTATACTAATGGATCTACTTAGCTCTGAGGAAGAGGTTATAGATCTAAGAAGTAGCCAACTGAGATTCGATATCCCCAAACTCTCCAGTAGAGTTGAAGCTGCCCTGTATTGGACAAAAACTAGAGACGACCTAGTAGGACTCAACAAAGGATTGTTTGGAGCAAGCACCGGCGCTGCAGCAGCCCTAATAACGGCGGCCAGAAACCCTGACGATATCGGAGCCGTCGTCTCAAGAGGAGGTAGACCGGATCTAGCGGAACCTTACCTCGAGCAGGTGAAGGCTGCGACTCTGCTGATAGTAGGAAGCCTAGATTACCCAGTTATAGAACTGAATAGAAGAGCATTTGATAAATTGACTTGTGCTAAAAGCTTAGAGATAGTAGAAGGCGCTAGTCACCTATTTGAAGAGCCCGGTAAGTTAGAGGTGGTTGCAGATCTAGCTAGAGACTGGTTCCTGAAATATCTATAGCAATTCCGTATTATTCAATACCTTTTGGCTCCAGATGCTACAATTTCCTGACGGATAATTTATGTCGGTCAGGAGTATATAGATCAAGAGTTGGAAGTAAACACCAGATCCAAGATTTTTACCTCTCAACGCGTCAAATTCATGCTCTATATAGGTATCACCGCCATACTGGGTGCCTTAGTTGGACTGGCCTTAGGTAACCTCATACTAGCAAGACAGCAGTCCTCAAAGGAGCAGGCAGTACCCACTCATCACTTTGCCGTTGATGAACCTAGAGTAGTGGCTATTTCCGATACAAATGTCTACTTTGGATTTGGGGGTGGCTTAATGATAAGCCAAGATGGCGGTAAGAACTGGGGTGCGTTAACGTCTGAAATAGCAAACATTATAAGTATCTGTCCCTTACCTGATAATTCTATGTACTTCGCAACAAAGAAAAACATCTACTTCCTCGACAGCTCCCATAATCTGAAGCTAATTAAACCCCCAGCATCCGTATCGATTGAAGATATAGCTGCATCTCAAGATGGCAGGTACATATACATCGCGTCTTCGCAGGGAAGCATCTACGTAAGCAGTGACGAAGGGAGTACTTGGCAAAAGACTGGAGCACCTCAAGGGAGTGAGGGTGGTATAACGAGCATAGCTATAGCCCCTCAAGACAGCAAGCAAATCTATGCTGGAGTAGCTTCTGAAATATGGGAAAGTAAAGATGGGGGGCACAGCTGGAGAACAATCAGCAGTCCAGGTGGCGTAGTTATGGATATCAACTTACAACCAAATAGCAACATACTCTACGTTGGTACATCTCTTGGCCTCTGGAAACTAACCTCATCAGGCTGGCAACAAATACCACTAACCACTGATGGTCTCATTATCTCCGTAGCAGTAGGAGACCCAGAATCAAACATGCTTGCGGTGCTAGATCAGCAAGGCAACGTCTACGTAAGCCGTGATGGAGGGCTATCGTGGCAAAATTAGCCTCGAAAATCATATATCTAGCTATGCTATTATCAATACTTACAGTTTCGTGTACTAAACCACTAGCTCGGAATGGTTCAGAACAATACGCAGGGACAGAACTTTCTGGCAATGCCCCTGACTTTAGCTTGGTCGATCAACATGGTAGAAAAATAAAGCTATCTGACCTTCGCGGGAAAATAGTGGTATTGTCATTCATGGATCCCCACTGTGCTGACATATGTATTCTGACCTCCCAGGACATTAAAAGGGCCTACCAAAACTTAGGAAGCTTGAGAGACCATGTAGTATTTCTGGCAATAAACGTTAATCCTGAGGTATCCAGTGAAAAGGACATAAACAAAGCTATAAGGCAGTGGGGATTAGAGGAGATATCCAACTTCCACTTCTTGAATGGTAGCCCATCTACTCTAAGGTCAGTTTGGAAGAACTACAATGTATTGTCTGAGAAAAGCCAGAAATACGGTGGACAAATCATACATACACCCGGGATATTTATCATAGACCAGCAAGGCAATAAGAGATGGTATGTATATACTCCGCTTGGTTGGCAAGGGCCAAATATGAGTGACCTTATGCTACAGCACATCAGAGGTTTAGCAAGTTAGAGGATTGACCCCTTCTGAGTTTTGACTTATAAACTATAAAAATACCTAGGAGAAGGAAATGGCAGATCCTACTACTTTCCATATGGTCAAGGAAGGCATGCAGGTCAAGACTTCTGATGGGACTACTCTTGGCAAGGTCAGGGCTGTGCATTTCGGTCAAGACACTACTGGAGAGCGGCATAGCATAGCCCAGGTAGGGATGAGAGAAATTGAGGATACTACGGAGCTAAGTATAGATGAGAGGGAGGGAATACCTGATGCCGTAGTTGAGGTGGAAGGAAGCGCGGACAAGCCAACGCTGTACATTCCCCATCAGGCTGTGTATCAAGTAGATGAACAGACCATAACCCTATATGTGGATATAAATGCAGTAGAAGCCAGCGACTGGGCAACGCCTCCGTCTTGGCTTTCTACTGTATAAATAGCTCTCAAAATATTATTTTTGAAGCTGCAACTAGCTCCCAAGATTTCTGTCTACCTTTACGTCATCATCCGACATTTCTTCCTCAGGAGGCTCTTCGCGCTCTGGAGTAGCATCAATATCTACATCTCCAGATCCGGTTAGTCCTGCATCAGCATTGTCAGGTTGTCCTGTATCTGGAAGGCTCTCATCAACAGGATTGGGTTCGGTATCAACGATATTTGGATCTGTGAGCGACATGCTTGTCCTCCTAATAAACTTACTCTCTAGCTTAGAAAGCAAGAGCAGTGCCACAGAGTCAGTGATATAATCCTTACTAGGAATGGCCGGCAAAGTAGCTAAGATAAACATGCTCATAAGTGTGCCAATAGGAGCAACAGTCCTTATGACTTTGGGTGCCCGCCAGCTAGCAAGAAGAATGGTAGCGCCATCCTACTATGATCCTCGCACAATGACTCCCTGGGAGCTGGGGATTCCATTTGAAGACGTTGTTATTCAATCATCGGATGGGATACGGCTCAAAGGATGGTGGATCACACACCCTGAGGCTAAGAGGACGGTCATAACGCTTGCTGGACATAGAAGACGCAAGTCAGACTGTTTGGGAATAGCTGGTGCCCTTTGGCGTCATAGGATGAATATATTGATGTTTGATTATCGAGGTAGAGGTGATTCTGACCCTTATATAAACACCCTGGGCTACTATGAGACCCAAGATACCTTGGCTGCTATTAATTTTGCATCCAGGAAAGCTCACCAGTTACCTGTAGCTCTTATTGGTTACTCGATGGGGGCCTCAATAGCAATAATGGCGGCAGCAAGAGATCAAAGAGTATCGGCAGTAATTGCTGATTCGCCCTTCGCCTCACAGAAAAAGGTTATTAGAAGATACTTCAGAAGCAAGACAGGCTTACCCGCATTTCCAATCGTGAACCTGGCAGAAAAATTTCTGCCCTATAACATAGATGAAGTCGAACCTATTCGAGAGGTGAGGAAGATATCTCCAAGAGCTATCATGCTCATACATGGAGAATGTGACGATCTCTGCAGCCCAGAAGATTCTATTGCACTTTATGAAGCGGCTGGAGATCCAAAAGAGTTATGGGTATTACCAAATGTGGGACACTGTGGTGCATATTTCCAGGACAGAGAGTTGTATGTTAACAGAGTGGTTGACTTCCTTGAAACTCATGCTTCTCAAGAATAGAAAGGACCAGTAGGAAACCTGGTCCTAATCTAACTGCTACCGTCCCCGAAATAGTAGAAAAATATCTCTACCTTATGAAAGGAGCTACTTGCCCAGGAGAGGGTACACTACTTGGTGCAGGGCCAGTATTGTGAGGCATCAGAAAGGTGATGTATATAGTTACCAAGAAAAGTAGGATCACGACTGCCAATACGATATATCTAGATGTACGATCGTAGTAAGACAACGGTGTCCTCCTTACAAAGATACCGCATATATTCTACAGACTTTACCAATCAATAATAACACGCGACAACGAATGATGGAGGAAAAACATTGAGTCTTTGCAAGAGGTTGGACGAGAACCTATGGGTAATAGATTTGATGTTCCAAAATACGCCCAGAGCTATAGCATCGTATCTACTAATTGGCAGCTACGAGGCAATATTGATAGAGTGCGGACCTTCAACAACGATTCACAACCTGCTTGAAGGCGTCAGAGAGTTAGGGATAGCAAGAGACTTTATAAGCGGAGTCTTAGTTACGCACATACACCTGGATCATGCAGGTAGTGCCGGACTGCTTCTTAAGCATCTCCCAAATGCCAAGCTCTACGTTCACGAGATTGGCGCACCTCATATGGCAAATCCTGAGAGATTGCTTGCGAGTGCCAAGAGAGTATATGGAAATGCTATGGAAGACCTATGGGGAGAGGTAATACCTGTCGAAGAGAGTAAGATCGTTAGCCTAAAAGACAAAGATCAACTGGTAATAGCAGATCGAACAATCGAAGTCCTCTACACACCTGGACATGCTTCTCATCACGTAACATATATAGATAGGCAGTCTGAGGCCCTCTTCACCGGTGATGTCGCTGGCGTCAGATTGAGCGAGATGAGCGCACCACTACCTCCTACCCCCCCACCGGATCTTGACCTTGAGAAGTGGCAAGAAAGCATCGATATCCTTAAGAGCTATAAACCCTCTAAGCTATATCTAACGCATTTTGGGGAGTTTCAAGATGTGGATAAACATTTGGACAGCCTTGAACGATTTTTGTTCGATTGGAGAGATTATCTGCTGGACAAATTGGACAACAAGAAGGAAGTAAACGTACCAGAATTGGCTAGAGACTTGGAGGCATACGCACTAAGCAAGATTAACATGTTACCATACAAGGACCCACTTATAGCCGATACTCTAAGGCTTATCTCTGGTTATGAAATGGACGTACAGGGCTTCCTTCGATACTTTTATAAGCAAGGATACATTCAGGAAGTCAAAGCCACATACTAAGCTAGCAATATGTCGCATAGTAAAGCTCGGCGTTCAGAATCGAGCACCCAGCCGCACCTATGATTGTGTTATGCGCTAAAGCTATGTACTTCCAATCGAGCACTTTACATGATCTTAGCCGGCCCACCACAGTTCCCATCCCTGACAAGGTCATCACATCCTTTATAGGCTGAGGTCTGTCATCCTCATGTCTGTAAATAAGAGGCCTAGGGGGCAGTGACGGAAGATTCAAGCTCATGACAGGTGGTCGCCAGTTTTCCCAAGCATCTAATATCTCCTGTTGATTCACGGGTCTATCAAATGCGACAGAGATGGTAACGAGGTGGCCATCCTTCACAGGAACCCTATTAGTATGAGCACTTATCGATATATCTGCGTACTTGAAATCAGGCTTTTCCCATGCCCCCAGCATCTTTAGAGGCTCGGTTTCTACCTTCTCCTCCTCACTAGAGATATAGGGAATAACATTGCCTAATATATCCAAGGAAGGTACTCCGGGGTATCCTGCACCACTAACAGCCTGTAATGTAGTCACAATTATTTTCTTCACCCCGAACATCTCATGCAAGATCTTCAGGGATATGACTACTGGGGTAGAGCTGCAATTTGGATTAGCTACTACGAACCCCTTCCAACCATACTGCTTACGTTGCTCCTCTATGGCGTGAATATGGTCGTGGTTAACAAAGGGTATTATAAGGGGAACATAAGGGTCCATTCTAAGGGCACTAGCATTGGTGAACACCTTGTAACCCTTCTGTGCCAGCTGAGGTTCAACCTTTCTTGCCTCTTCCGTGGGGAGTGCCGAAAACAGCACATCACAATTCACATTTTTAAGGTCTATGGGTTCTACTACCATTTCAGATATCTTGGATGGCAAATCCGTATCCATCTGCCATCTGACAACCTCACCGTACTTCTTTCCCGCTGTTCTATCAGAACCAAACAGCTGAACAACTTCAAACATCGGATGATCCTGCAGCAATTGCAGGAATCGCTGCCCTACCATGCCGGCTGCACCTAGAACACCAACCCCGATCTTAGACATCTACCTCACCTCATTAGATTAAGGAGATCACTGGCTATACCCATTGCCGTACGTACAGGTCCAGCACCTGGACCTATGACCACGATAGGATTGTCCCTATAATTCCGTGTGGAGAAGACGAATACGTTATCAGGACCCGAGACACTCCCGAACACGGTAGAAGCCGGCAAGCTTTCCAAACCAACAGTTACATCTCCGTCAACAGGAACACGAGCTACATACCTGACTACTTGCTTGCTTTGCGCAGCCTGTACAGACAGCTGCTGGAAGTATTGATCATAATCTTCTATACGATTCATGAATTCTTCCACCGATTCCTCATAGCTCAGATTCGGAATAAAAGAACTCAACTTGATATCCGACATCTCGATCTGTCTACCAAGTGACCTGGCTAGGATTAATGCTTTCCTGGCCACATCCATGCCAGACAGATCATCCCTAGGGTCTGGTTCGGTGTATCCGAGAGTGACCGCTTCTCTTAAGGCTTCTGAAAAAGTGCTTCCCGATGAGATCTTCGAAGATATAAACCCAAGTGTGCCACTGAAAACTCCCTGGATGTAATCTACACTATCACCACAATCAAGGAGAGAACGCAAGGTACTTATAATCGGTAGACCAGCTCCCACAGTTGCCTCATATAATAAGTGGTCCGAATAGCGTGCAAGCCTAGAATATTCGCCGAGGCCAACCGCTAGGGGCTGCTTGTTCGAAAGTAAGACATGCCACCCAGCCTCTAGTGCTTTGAGAACTATGGGTAAGGTATGCTCGCTAGAGGCGCAGTCTATCATCACATTGAGGCCATAGTTGGGTATAGATTCAATTGCGTCCAGCGAATCATAAAACTGGTATTTACCAAAATAGGCCAGCTTACTACCGCTAAGTTTATACGAAGTTATCTCCATTAAATCTTCGGAGGAAAAATAGGGAGAATAAGGGATGAGAGCTCCACTAGAATCAGCTAGAGCAACATATCGGACCTCCCATCCAAGTCTCTCCCACCTGTGCTGATTCCCAATTATCAAATCAATAAGAGATTTACCTACTTTGCCTAGTCCTAGCTGGAATATTCCAACGCTTTTCATAGCTAACCTACAGGCTCCATGTTCCCTATGAATTCTTCATGCATGCCCCTCACAGCCTCATCAAGCTGTTCGGAGTCCACAACGAACGAAAAGCTGGTTCCAGATGGAGCTTGAGCAAATCCGTGTACGCTGACACCTAGCTTCCCTAGAACGGTGAAGACCCGTGCACCTATACCAGAAGTCTCACCCAACCCCTCCCCAACACAAGAGAATACTCCAAGACGGTCCTGCATGTCTATCCTTCTGATCTCCCCCCGCCGGATCTCGTCTGCAAACTCTATGGTCAGCTCACGTACTACCGCATTAGCTCTTTCGGTGGGCAGTACAAAGCTCAAGTTTTGCTCCGGGGAGGAAGCATTGGTCAGGAACGCATCTGTAGAAAGACGCTCGAGTACATTCAAAGTCCTCCCGGCGACCTTGGGGCCACCAGGCCTTCCAGATCCTTCCACCGTGACTATACAGACATTCCTAGTGTAAGCTATAGATTTTACTGGTTGTCCGGTCCTCTCTCCCTCAGCTGTTATGATAGTCCCAGCAAAACAGGGGTTAAAACTATTGAGAACTCTTATGGGGAAACCATGATCGATAGCAGGTAAAACTGTCCTTGGGTGTATAACCTTAGCGCCAAAAAAGGAGAGCTCACGAGCTTCCGCGTACGAGAGATGGCTTATAGGTCTGGCATTTGGCACGACCTTGGGGTCAGCTGTAAGCACTCCATCTGTATCTGTGTAAATCCAGACTTCGTCTGCATCAAGAACTGCTCCCAGGATAGTTGCAGTATAATCTGAGCCTCCTCTACCTAAGGTGGTAGTAACTCCTTCAACGGTCGATCCCGTAAACCCAGGCACTATTGGGACTATTCCCTTCTTTATTAAGGGAGGAATTAACTGTCTCGAGGCTGTGGCTGTCTGCTCCATCAAGGGCATAGCCTCACCAAAATTATCATCTGTCTTGATTACGGCTTCTGCAGACAAAATCTCACTTGGTATACCTTGGGAGGTGAGGGTAGCATGAAGTAAGGTTGTCGATAGTTTCTCTCCATAAGATGCAACTAGATCTCTGGATCTTGGACTTGCCTCTTGTAACAAAGACAAGGCGGAGAGTATCCGTGCGAGGGTATCTATATACTCATCTATCTTGTGAACAACCTCTGGTCTAAGTGAGCCGTCCACACAAAGTTGAGCTGCCGCATGATGCTTCTCTCTGAGATCTCTTACTATTGTCGTCACAGTAGCATCATCTCTTTTAGCCGCAGCATTCGTCGCAACTACCAGAGAATCAGTCACACCACTCATGGCAGACAGCACGACTACTGGCTTCCTATCCAGGTTGGCTCTTATTATGTCCGCAACAGCTAATATACGTTGAGCAGACCCTACACTCGTCCCACCGAATTTAAGTATGAGCATGTACTAGCTCCCAGAAGCAAGAATTACGAACAGATCATTTTATCAGCTCACCATCGCTCAGTGGCGAAGTTACATAATGCGCATCGTCACCCAGACTCTCCATATAACGCGTAATTATGCGGGTCATTTGTTCCCATTCCTTAAGGAAAGCATCGTGACCATGTATAGAATCTAGTTCCTCATACACAGCATTTTTACCGATGTCTCTTAGCTGGTTAGCAAACGCCTTCACCTCTTGGGGTGGATATAGCCAGTCAGTGCTTATACCTACTAATAGGATATTTGCCTGTATCCTGTCGTAGGCTTCCAGTTCAGAATCAAAACCTTCGGAGGCATCATACAAGTCCATAGCCCGCGTGAGGTAGAGGTAGGAATTAGCATCGAATCTCTGAGTTAGCTTGTAACCCTGATACTCTAAGTAACCCTCGACATCAAACTTCTCTCCTAGTGGAGAATGGGTTGTAGGTCGGGTTGCAAGCCTCCTACCAAACCTGATCCACATACCTTCGTAGCTTTGGTAGGTGATCATCCCTACCATACGGGCAACACTTAACCCGGCTACCGGCCCTGGGGAAGGATAATATCTACCTCCCTTCCATTCCGGATCTATCATTATTGCCTGGCGTCCAACGGCGTTGAAGCCTATCGACTGAGGACTTGTCTTGGGTAACGCACCGAATATGAGCGCATTTTCCACCCAGTCAGGGTATCTAACCACCCATTCTATTGCTTGCATACCTCCAATGGACCCACCTGTAACCGCTAACAGCTTGTTAATACCTAGGGCTTTGAGCAGCTCTACCTGCGCAGCTACCATATCTTGAATGGTTATTATCGGGAAGTCCATTGCATAGGGACAACCTGTCTGGGGATTAATGGAAGATGGACCAGTAGACCCCTGACACCCACCTATTACATTGGAGCATATAACAAAATATCTATTAGTATCGAAGGCCCTACCTGGTCCTATAAGAGGATCCCACCATCCACATTTATCTTCATCTTCACTGTATTTACCTGCTGCATGAGAATCACCGGTAAGTGCATGCAGCACTAGTATGACATTATCACGCGCCGGGGAGAGCTCTCCCCAAGTCTCGTACGCGATGGTAACAGGGTATAGGCTCCCCCCTCTCCAAAGTTTCAGAGGTTCCGCTAAAGTGTAGAATTGTTTCCTGCTAATCAATACAGCAACACCTACCACTCAGTTGTCTTTGTGAGGTGTGGTACTTGGCGAGGATAAAGACGAGGGCAAAAATAATCCCCTCGCTTTCGCAAGGGGTAACTTTTCATTTAATGGTTCGCCGCTACCCCTTATCTTGCGAGTGACCTCGCCGGAATTGGCACCTGGCGCTCCTAGGCGCTGGTTGCCGGGCTTCACAGGGCCGTCTCCCTCCACCTCTCTTGATAAGGCCGGCGAAATTATTCAGTTGTTGGAAAGATATTATCACAGCCTATAAACTTCGTCAAGAATATCAGCTCAGCTCTATATCCTCTCCTATACCCTTCCTAATAGCCCTGAGGTAACACTCGTGAGCCATGACAACGTCCTCACTTGCTATACCGTGAGACTTGAATAGTGTGATATCGGAAGCAGAAGTCCTAGGAGCAAATCTACGAGTAACCACATCCGATAGCTCAAAGACTCGCTCCCACCAAAGCACCCCCCTATCTATAGCATGAGCAAGATCTCCACCTTCTATCCTTGCAGATTCAAGAGAATCTACAACTATAGAGGTGCTTCTAAGTAGTACTTCGAGATCAGCCTCAGCTTTACTTATCCAATTTGAGCCCACAAGATTAACATGCGCACCATCAGATAGATTACTTCCGAATAGGACGGGCTGTTGCGAGCTAGTAGCAGTCACTACAATGTCACACATAGAGACTTCAGATAAATCATTTGTAGGTTGTACATCTAAACCAGTCCGATTACTCATACGCTGCGAAAAGTCCTTAGCCCTTTCATAGTTCCTAGAGAAAACCAACACACGTCTTAGATCTCTTACTTCAGCAATAGCTTCTAACTGGGTCTCGGCTTGGTATCCAGCCCCTATTAGACCAAGAGTACCAGCATCTTCTCGGGCCATATACTTAGTAGCTACGCCGGTGGCTGCCCCCGTTCTCAACTGGCCTAGACGATTTGCTTCAATCATTGCTAGTAACTCTGCTGAGGAGTTGTCATAGATCAATACGGTGAATCTCACGCCGTGTGGAGTAACAATGTAGGACTTGAGCCCTGACACGTTTCTAGCTGGCACAGATGCAAACATAACGTTGAGCGTTCCATGACCTGTAGCGACCCGCCTACGTGGTTGTACACTTGGTGTGTCCAAGTTTTGATAGCCAAACAGCTCCTCCATAATCTGGATGGAATCTCTCATATCCAGTAGTCTGTTCACATCATCTTCACGCAGCAGGATGGTCATAGTTCATGAAACTCCTATCTGATAGATGAGTCAAGCCACCTTAAAAATTCTGCAACTGCCTCCACCCCGTCAAGTGACATATCAGATTCATCAATCACAACCTGCGGTGTCTGACCCGATAGCACCGCTATACTCATAAAAGCAATTCTACCGGTGTTAGCCAGAGCTCTAAGAGATCTAATAGCGTCAACATCCGTTACATCATCACCCATGAACAGACAAGATCTGAGTTTATGACTCTCGGCTATCCTGACCGCTGCAGTACCCTTGTTAAGGTTTACTGGCGGTCTAAGTTCAAAGTTCATCTTGCCTTCGGTCAGAATTAGTCCGTAATGCTTTGCAAGATCTGAGAGCTTTGGAAGTATAGCGCTCTTAGAATCATCTGGATTTTCAGTTTGTCTATAGTGGATGGCAGCAGTAACACCCTTATTCTCTATTAGCATTCCAGGGATCTTTATCTCAGAAGAGAGCTTATCCAAAGCCTCGTTCAACTTATCTATATAGGGTTTGACCTCTGGTGCGATTTCTATCCTGCCGTTTTCAGCCCACTCCATACCATGGTTACCAACTACTAACAATTCAGATGTGCCAAGCATAGATATAGCTTTAGGGGCAGAACGGCCTGTAACTACTGCTACTACACTCAGTTTCTTAGCAAGTGAGTTTAGCGCCTGTTTAATTTCCTCGGTTACTACAGCTTCATCAGGATGTGCTACAAGCTCGCTAATTGTGCCATCTATATCTGTTATCAAGCCTGAGGGTTTAGTTCCCAAGATATCCAACGCTCTATTCCACTGATCACGAACACTCTTGATCAAAGCTATGCTCCAATCAACCAACTGATATCTATGAGCTGGCTATTAAGCCAGGCAGTTACGTCTTCGTTGATCACACATTCCCTAAGGCGTGTCAAGAGCTCTCTTCTTTCCTCAATCGGCATGGTGAGGGCTTTATAGAGAGCTTCTGCCGTGCCTAGTATGTCTGCAGCAGTGACAGAAAGTGGTAGTGGCGCAAACTGCTCAAAAGCACCTGCGCCATCCGAAAGCACCAAGGCACCATCCCTCTCGTTCACCAGGACACCCTCTTTAGCAACTAAGTTCATTCCATCTATTAGAGGATTAACTAAAAGGACATCATAGTAACGCATGGCAGCTAAGGCACGTACATAGTTATCCCCGATAAAGGCTTCAACAGGCCTCCAATAGTCTGTGCCGTGCTTTATGTTGATCCTGCCAATAGCCGCCATAACCTCATCCTGGTATCTGCTATACTCTGGGATACTGCTCCTGGAGGGCACTAACATTGCTAAGAATTTCACCCTCTCCTTTAGCTCTGGATGTTTGTCTAGCATAAGGCTATAAGCTTCAAAACCCCTCAGCAGGTTCTTGCTAGGTTCTATCCTGTCGACTCTGAGTATATTCTTTTCACCGAAGTACGGTCTAAGGAACTCAAGTTCCTTATCAGCTTGCTCGCTATGCGCAAGGCGTGACACATGCTCAGTATCGATGCTAATAGGATATCTACGAACAAGCGTAGTCCTGTTCCTATACCTGATACTGGCTAGATCGTAATCAACCCTGACTCCTGGAACAAAAGTGCCAGCAGCCCTCAGAAAGTTAACAGCCGAACGATTAGTTTGAAAGCCTGCTATGTCACAGGCAAGCAGAGATGAAACTATCGCCTGTCTCATCTCTACTGGCAGCACTCTAAGATAATCCGAACCCGGAAAAGGTATGTGAAGG
>JBHORE010000094.1:0-5540 GCA_042408415.1 Thermobaculum sp. | reverse complement strand
CGACAGAGCCATACAGCTGTGCCGCGACAGCCTGCGGCTGCTCCAGGAGATGGGCGATCTGCACGATATCGCGGAGTGCCTCGAGGTGATGGCTGCCGGGGAAGCCCAGCGCCGCGGGTTCGTCGTGGCGGCCCGGCTGCTCGGGGCTGCCTCGGCCATGCGCCAGTCCATCGGTGCGCCCTTGCCGCCCGTGGAACACACCATGCGCGACAGCACTCTCCTGGAGATCTCCAATGCGCTAGGGGAGACTCGAGCCCTGTTGGAGTGTACGATGGGGCAGGAGCTGACACTGGGAGAAGCGCTTGCGTACGCGCTGGAGAGCACTCCCTCCCGCTGACCACCTATGCGCTAGCAACTTCCAGCCCAAGCAGAGAGCCGTAACGGAAGTGCCAGCGCCTCGGGTATGAGCTCAGACTGCGAGTCCTTCGGCCCGAGGCATAGGGTCGCCACGGCACCAGCGATCCCAGGCTAACCCTGCTCAACACCACGGGCGAGAGCCCTCTCCAAAGCCAAGAGGACATACAGCTCCCCGAGCAGAGCTTGCACTTGTCCTGTAGGCGCCAGAAGCTGCCTTCTCCATCGGCCGGCTTCATATCTACCTCGAGCCCGTCCCCTAGATGGCAAGCTGCCGGATCCCCGGAGCACCCACAGGCGAGAGTCCCACAAGGAGGGTATAATTGCCTTGTGGCACAAGCTTGACCTGCCAAGTTCCTGAATGCTACCTTTACTTGATATGCAGTTTCCAGAGTTCGTCTACCGACTACACAAGCAGTTTACCGATGCGGGACATGAGCTGTACGCCGTTGGCGGGTACGTGCGCGACTCCCTCCTGGGGAAGGACGTCCAGGAGCTGGACTTCGCCACCTCCGCGCATCCCGAGGAGATAAAGCGCCTGCTTGCGCCCCTCCGCCCGGACAGCATCTACACCGTGGGAGAGCGCTTCGGCACGATCGGCGCCATGTTCGGTCCCTACAGGGTGGAGATCACCACCTACAGGGGAGAGTGGTACTCGCCCGACTCCCGCAAGCCCAAGGTGACCTTCGGCATCTCGCTGGAGGAGGACCTGTCGCGCAGGGACTTCACCGTCAACGCCATCGCCATGGACATCCCCAGCGGGAGGCTGATCGATCCCTTCGGCGGCGTAGAGGACCTGCATGCCAGGGTGATCCGCGCCGTGGGCGATCCCGACGCCCGTTTCCGGGATGACCCCTTGCGGCTGATGCGGGCCGTGCGGTTTGCGGCCAACCTGGGCTTCAAGATAGAGCCCCGCACCGCCGAGGCCATCCGCAAGCACGCCGCACAGATCTGCAAGATCAGCGTGGAGAGGGTGCGCGACGAGCTCACCCGCATGCTCACCGGCCCCGCACCCGATGTGGCCATAGCCGCGCTCGTCGACCTGGGCCTCATGCGGTACATAGTCCCGGAGGTCGTAGAGCTCAAGCAGGTATCCACCGGCGGCGGCAAGCACAAGGACATCTTCCTGCATACCCTCAAGGTGGTCAGAAACACCCCGCCAGACCTGGTCACCCGCTGGGCAGCGCTGCTGCACGACATCGCCAAGCCCCGCACCTTCGGCATCCGCGACGGCAAGGTGCACTTCGACCACCACGAGACGATTGGGGCAAAGATGGCCGAAGAGATCCTCTCGCGTCTGCACTACGACAGACAGACGATCGAGGCCGTCGCCAAGGTGGTCAGGATGCACACCCAAGCCAACAGCTATGAACCTGAGGTATGGACCGATGGGGCCGTGCGCCGGCTCGTGCGCGAGGCGGGTGACGAGCTGGAGCCGCTGTTGGCGCTCTCCCAGGCCGACATCACCTCCTACAGGCGCCAGAAGGTGGAGGCAGGAGTCCAGCGCGTGCGGGAGCTGCGGGAGCGCATCCAGCGCCTTGAAGAGGAGGCCGCCATCCGCGAGCTGCGGCCACCCCTGGACGGCAACGACCTCATGCGCATCTTCGGCCGTGGCCCCGGCCCGTGGATCAAGACCCTGAAGAACTACCTGCTGGACCTAGTGATCGAGGGCGAGCTAGCCCCAGACGACCGGCAAACCGCTGAGCGCCTCGTGCGCGAGAAGTACCAAGAGCTGTACGGCAGCGAGACCCTAACATCATCTTCGGAGACCAGGCAGACATGACCACAGAACTCATCTTCGGCGAACGCATCGGCAGAACAGCAAGCATCCGGCTGACCGTGTCCGGCGTGCTGTTCGACTCCCAGGGCCGCATCCTCCTCATCCGCAGGGCCGACAACGGCTGGTGGGCTCTCCCAGGTGGTGGAGTGGAGCCCGGCGAGCGCGTGGTGGAGGCCGTGGTGCGCGAGCTAGAGGAGGAGATAGGCGTCCACGTGCGCCCCGTCAACCTCTTCGGCATCTACTCCGATCCCAACGTCATCATCTCCTACGACAACGGCGCCAGGAAGTACCACGTCGTCAGCATCGGCTTCCTCTGCGAGCCCATGTACGGCCAGCTCAAGCCTGGCCCCGAGGTGCTGGAGATCGCCTACTTCGACCCAGAGCATCTGCCGGAGAACACCGCGCAGACGCACATCGAGCGCATCCGCGACGCTGTGGCCTTCGGTGGCAGCATCTTCGTGCGCTAGCTTGCAGCCCGCTACCGGAGGGTATATAATCACCTCGGATATTTCGGAGATTGCCGAAATAATGCAACAAAATAGGGATCTGCCATATGCCGATGGATACAGTCTTCAAGGCGCTGGCCGACCCCACGCGCAGGGAGATCCTCAGGCTGCTTGGGAAGCGGGACATGACCGCCGGGGAGATCGTCGCGGCGTTTGACCGCCCGGCCTCCACGATCTCCGAGCACCTGGGCGTGCTGAGGGATGCCGGGTTGGTGGTTACCGAGCGCAACGGCACGAGCATAGTCTACAGCCTGAACACTGCAGCGCACGAGGAGCTTCTGGCAGCGGTGATGCGCCTGCTGCACGTCGGCGAGAGGTTGGAGGAGACAAAAGATGGTAGTGTCCGTTAGGAGAGATTGGCCACATCTGATGATCATAGCGCTCATGCTCGTGGGCTCTCTCATCGCATGGCCCTTCGCCCCGCAGAGGGTGCCCATCCACTGGGACATATCGGACAGGCCGGACGGGTACGCAGGTAAGCTGCCGGGGCTTTTCCTCCTGCCAGCGGTGGCACTGGGGATCTACCTATTGATGACGCTGCTGCCAAACATAGACCCTGGCAGGGCCAACTACCGGCAGTTCACCACGCCGTACTACGTCATCCGACTAGCGATACTCCTCATGATGGCGGTAGTCCACTGTGTCGTCCTGATGTGGGCGCTGGGGGTGGAGGTCAACATGGTGCGGGTGATGGCGATCACCCTCGGGCTGACGTTCGCCTTGCTGGGCAACCTGATGGGAAAGATCCGCCCCAACTGGTTCGTAGGAGTACGCACACCCTGGACGCTCGCCAGCAAGCGGTCCTGGGTGAAGACGCACAGGATGGCCGGGCTCACGATGACCCCGCTGGGTCTGCTGATAGCCATTGCGGGTGTGGTAGCTCCCTACGGCTGGCTAGTGCTTGGGGCGATTCTACTGCTGTTGGCAGATATCATCTGGCTGACGCTCTACTCCTACCTAGTGTGGCGAGGCGACCCCGAGAGGTTCTCCGCCATCAGTACAACTCCGGAGTAGCCTGAGCTTCTCGCGTATCGCCCTGTGCTTGTCGGCGGCCGCTGCCACTCCTGCTGTGACCACCAGTCCCCGCCTGTAGAGCTCCTTCAGGGCCTCTAGCCCCACGGCAGGCACCTCATGCCCTGCGATGCGTACCACCACGCGATCCTCAGGGATGCCCGCCAGCCAGAACTCCGCGTCATCGAACTCCACCTTGAGGCCATCCCTGCGGACCTGCAGCACGTGCCAGTCGGTCACGGAGCAGGCCATTCCCCTTGCTTCCAGCGCCGCCCGCAGCCGCGGGAAATCCACCTTGTGGCAGGCAAGGTCCACATCGTGCACCTCAATGGAGCTCTCGCCCGTATGGGCTATCACCGCCAGGCTGCCTGTCAGCAGAGGGCGCACACCCAGGGTGCGGCACACCTCGAGCACCTCGGCGGTCATTGCCATCAAGCGCTCAAAGTGCCCCCTGTTCCTGGGTACCACCGTGATCTCCAAGGCTTCATCTTCACACTCGCACATGGGACCACTATAGCACAATAGCTCGTTGTTCCCCCTCACGTGCGGCCACGAACGTACCCCACACGCACGCTTCAAGATGACCCTTCGGTTCCTTATAGAGGAAGCATCCCGGGCAGCCCGTTTCAGAGGCTCGCTGGGCCCTGAGATATTGCCCGGCGCATCTTCCCGAATTCCCAATTACTTTAAGGATCGGGAATTCACATAACACTCAATCCCAAGTCGTCCTTCTAAAATCCTCCAAGCCCCAATCCCAAGCCACAACCCTGGAGTGCTCGCACTCTCCGATGCGTACCCAGGCCTCAAAGATCAATCATCTTCTCCCCCAGCAGCGGGCAGCTCCAGGCACCCCCTTACGCCCCATCCCATCTTCCGATGAGGTTCACCCCCACGCGTGTGGGGACGATTATGTCGTGCTGCCTCAGCGCGCACCGCAGCACGGTTCACCTCCACGCGTGTGGGGACGATACTTGCTAACTCCGCATTCTACCTAGGGTTTAATTTTAAATACCCCGTTTGGTATCGCGCCACCCTATCCTACATCCCTCCTCTCATATCGTCAAGAATTTCATCCCAAGGAGCACTCTGCTCAGTCCCCTCGAGAAGGTAAGATCTACCCTCTACTCTCTGCCGCAGCCAGAGGGGAAGGAAGCGTCTGCCTCCGTGACCCGAACTGCACTTCCGATAGAAATCTCTCGGGCGGGGAATTGGGGGTAGGTAGCTGGCCGGAACAGCCTCCAGGTCAGCAGATGGCTGCTGGTGGCTCCCTCTGGGGAGAGTGATAAGTCTTTGCTGCAGGGAGGCTCATCCCCGGGGAGTGGCGAGATCGGTTGCCTGCAGTGGGAGTTTTTCCCGATTTCCCGGCCTCTTAAGAATCGGGGATTCAAATAACTCTCACTTCCAAGCCGCAACTCATGGGCCATACTGTCCTATGCCCTGTATCCCAAGTGCGTCTCCCCCCACAAATCTCCCTCCCTAAACTCCCCAAAGATACACCTCATATCCAAGCCCTCTAGGATCCACCCAGCGTGCCCCTCTCCAGTGGTGGAAGAGGGGTCAGAGGGACGCTCGGGGATGCCTCGGAGCATCCATATGTTCTCCATAAGCTCTCTGGATAGCACCAAGGCACAGCTCCGTGGGGGTAGTGAGACCATGGACATGAATACCCCTACCCACCTCTGGGTGGCACACCATCCATGAAGAACTTAGGCCGGTGGTAGGTGGACTGCCTGAGCGGGCGCGAACTTAGCGCTCTCCCAGGCAGTCCCAGGCTGTTTGCTATCTTACATACCAGGTGCCTATCTTTACCGGCGACTGGGCACGCCCAAAATCGTCAACGATCGACATGTAGATATTCATGTTCCTGCCAGCTACCTGGCGCGTGAAGA
>JBHORE010000093.1:0-4895 GCA_042408415.1 Thermobaculum sp. | reverse complement strand
GGTTTCCCTGACAGCTGTGTCAGGGTTTGAGTGTCAGTATTGTCAGGGTTTGGTGTCACAATTGTCAGGGTTTGGGAGTTGCAAACCCTGTCAGTGTTGTCAGGGTTTGAGGAGGCTTTACCCTGTCCTTCTGTCAGGGTTTGAATACACACAAACCCTGAACGACCATTCAGGGTTTGTGCGCTGTAAACGCTGCATGCACGTTCAGGGATTGCGCGAGCATATCGAGCTGGCTATTACTCATGGCCTTAGCAAGGCCTTGCCCCTTCCGGGGTGACCCATCTGCCAGCACGTAGCAGGCAACTTGGGGTGGGTCTACTAAGGGCTACAGGGATTTGTACATGAGAAGACCGGATATTTCGGGAATTTGTCCTTGGCAAAAATTTAGAACATATGCTAGACTATGGTCACGCCCGGGGTGTACGCCCCCACTCCTGGGTGTGATACAGGTTGCAAGGGTAAAGCCCAATCCTGCCTTGCTGCCTGTGGAAGGTGTTGCTCGTGGCCCAGAGGTGCCTTCCGCAAGGCGGGAATAGTAGCTTGGGCTCTGAGCGCTGACCTCGGGCCAATGGTGCTGGCTCCGTTGGCTAGGTCGGAGGTTTGGCTGTGCCTTTGCGGAAGGCTATCTGATACCAAACGGGGTATCTAAAATCAAACCCTAGGTAGAATGCGGAGTTAGCAAGTATCGTCCCCACACGCGTGGGGGTGAACCGTACAGGGGCTTAATCTGGTAGCCTTCATCCGCGTGCGGGCAATCCCCAAGGTCCCAATACAGGGTAGTAAATTCCTCTGGCCTCTGTGAATGTTGGTTGTTGTATCCCTTATAGCTACATGTCTAGGTGGGATAACTAGTCTTATCTCTGGGGCGTACATTGGCCATTATGTTAGGATGTAGGCACGTCGATCTGTGGACCCACTTGAAGGGGGTGCTTATGCGTTTGCTCTATGTGGATATAGATAGCCTGCGTCCTGACCATCTTGGCTGCTATGGCTACCACCGTAATACCAGCCCAAACATCGACTCAATAGCCCACAAGGCAGTGGTCTTCGAAAACTGCTACATCTCCGATGCTCCCTGCTTGCCTTCGCGCACTGCTCTATGGAGCGGCCGCTCTGGTTTTCATACCGGCGTAGTCAATCACGGTGGAGTTGCTTCCGAACCATTTCGTGAGGGCCCAAATCGTGGGCACCGAGACCTGTTCGACAGGACGGGCTGGATGGCTCTGCTGCGCAGCCTTGGCATGCGCACCGTCACTGTTAGCTCTTTCGGTGAGCGACACTCCGCATGGCACTGGTACGCCGGCTTTAACGAGATCTACAACCCCGGTAGGAGGGGGATGGATGTAGCAGATGACGTTACACCCATTGCTATAGACTGGCTCCGGCGCCATGCCCAAACCGATAACTGGTTCCTGCACGTCAACTACTGGGATCCTCACACTCCCTACCGTACACCGATCGAGTTCGGGAATCCCTTCGAGGGTGAGCCTCTGCCCTACTGGTTGACGGAGGAGGTTCGCCAGAAGTGCTGGGAGGGCTATGGCCCACATAGCGCGCAGGAGCCCTCGGGCTGGGGGCAAGAGGATTTTCATCTCAAGTACCCAAGAGTTCCCGCCCAGATCGACTCCATGGAAGCTGTCAGGATGTGGATAGACGGTTACGACGTAGGTGTCAGGTACGCAGACGAGCATGTGGGCAGGTTGCTGAGCGTGTTGGATGAACTCAGAGTTCTAGATGAAACGGTCATCATCATAGGTGCTGACCATGGTGAGAACCTGGGAGAGTTAAATGTCTGGGGCGATCATCAAACGGCCGATCAGTTCACCTGTAGGGTGCCGTTGATAGTTCGTTGGCCGGGGATTACTGACTCTATGCGCGTGGATAGGGCACTGCATTATCAGTACGATTGGGCAGCCACGCTTGTGGAGTTGTTGGGAGGGCAGGTACCGGATAACTGGGATGGCAAGTCTTTCGCTGATGCCTTCAAGTCTGGCGCGGAAGCTGGCCGTCCATATCTTGTGATAAGCCAGAACACGTGGTCCTGCCAGAGATCGGTCCGGTTTGATAACTATATCTGCCTGCGCACCTATCATGATGGGTACAAGCAGCTACAGCCTCTAATGCTGTTCGACCTATCCCAAGACCCTCACGAGGAACAGAATCTGTCGAATGAGATGCCTCAGCTGGTCGACCACGCAATGGGGATGTTGGAGCAGTGGTACAGCGAGATGGCCGCCACCAGCCTGCATGATGTCGACCCGATGATGACGGTGCTGCGGGAGAGTGGTCCCTACTACACCCGAGGAGAACTACCTGCTTATATCGAGCGCCTGAGAGCAACAGGTCGTGCTCACCATGCGCAGGAATTGGCTGCCAGACACCAGGATGAGCTTTGATGTACAGGGGGGTTATAGCTGATAGAAGCGGGATTGCCGAACTCACCTGCTGGGCTGGAGATTGGTTGAACTATAAGCCCATCTCCATATGTCTTGGTACTCGGCTTTGCCTTCCGGGGTGAATTTCTGAAGTGTCATGCCGTTAGGTAGTGCGAGCGCTATCGCCAGCTCGGCGTTGTCACCGACCGATTTGGCTGCGCATTCTCTCAGGCGTCCTAGCGTGGAGTTATCAAGGATAGTCGGTACCTCTGTCGCTTTGCCTAGCTTGAGCCCATTGCGCTTGAGGACCACATGTGTTAGCTGGATATTCCTGTGCTCCTCTGGGCTATACAATGTGACGGCACGGTAGTACGATAGGTCAAAGAGTCCTGTCCGCAGCATAGATCTTACCAGCGCGTTGTTCCCAGGGTAGGAGTCGGCCCTCAGCGGGACGACTATGTACTTCGCATCCGTAGCTGACATCTGGCGTAGCACCGTCATGACCGAGATGTACCGGAAAGAGCAGTAGTATTGGCTGTCTAACCATACCGGCGTGGTGAGCCTACTATAGCTGCGGTTTAGCAGCTTACCGATCTTCACGCGTCCTATTTGCAGTGGCATCCACCTGTAGTCTTTGGCCGTCAGGAAGGCGGTCAAGTTGAGCTGGTGCGAGGCCTTACGGTCGTGTGTGGCGATGATCAGCGACTCACCCTTAGGCACGTTATTAGATAGCCATCGATGGAGGGCCATTTCTGCCTGTAAGTTCGTCTCCCATATGTTATAGCCTTCCGGAGGGGATGTAAGAGCCTTGACTTGCGATGTGACAGTTGAGGTTAGCAGTACCACGAGCAATGTCAGGCTTAGGACCCCAGCTATCTTGGCTGTGAATTGGGTGCTGTCCCGCAGGAGGATGATCGATCTTCTTGCCAACGTGAATATCATTGCTGCGATCGCTATGTAGGCCAGAGCCTGATAGACCAGCCACTGACGAGGCGCAAGTCTGATCACCATCAATAACAGTGCCAGCGGTGTCCATAGGAACACGTAGTGGGTGTAGACCACCCAGGACGGTTTCTTAGCGAATGACTGTCTGAGAGCGAACACATAGGCCAGAGGTACCAGCATCCATAAATGGAACTCTGGACGTAGCACATTCCATAGATAGTCCCAGGTGCTGGTGCCATACACTTCCCCTCTAGCACCCCTGAGCAGCATCCAGCTGACTGCTAGTACCCAGACCCCATTGATGGCTACTGCTGCACCCTGCCGGTAACCTAATAGGTAGTACCAAATAGCCTTCAGGCGTGATCCGTGCCGGCCCAACACACTCGCTGCCAAGATACCTGCCACCAGCAGAGGTGATATGTATACTATCCACTCCTGCAAGCGAAATCGTAAGATCGTCTCCTGCGTGCTGGAGAACAGGTATATCTCCCTCGTCTTCAGCCATACCCATATCCACCATGGGGCACAGGCGATCGCTGCGGCCGTGTAGTGCAGCGCAAGCCACCTGAAGCCTCTGCACATCAACAGGCAGTAGATAATGCCCATAGGCAGGAGCACCATTGCTGTCTCCTTTGTCAGTACGGCCAGCGCAAGTAGTATTCCCGAGACTACCGGTTTCCAAGCCCTAGGTGAATCCACATCAGACAAGATTATGGCCAGCTGCAGCAGGACGAATGTCAGCAGCAGGCTGTCCACCGTGAACGCATGCTCCAGATGCCCCTCAATACTGAAAAAGCTCCACAGGAGGGCCGCAACACACCCTGCCCAGTAGTCGCTCAGTCGCCTGGTGATCAGGAAGATGAGCAGCGGGTTGGCCAGCGAGAGCACCTTCATGCTCCAAGCTATCGACACAGGATCGTTGCCCAGGATCATGCTCAGCGTGCCCACCACCAGCGGCAGCACGGGACCGCGCAGTGGCATTGGCAGTTGATCGAAGACGGTGTATCCTCTACCTGATAACAGGTTGAACCCCTGCAGCAGATACCATGCACTATCTGGCCGAATTATCATGTACTTGCTGAACCAGTAAAGAGGTAGGATCGATACCCCCAGGATTATGGCTAATGGTAAAGTTCTATAGCCCAGCTTTTTCAACAACGTGTTCGGCATAAATGTCAACTGCCTTTATAATAAGGATAACTTTTCCGGTCTTATAAATTTGCTCTTTATAAGGAGTGTTATGACTTCAAACGGCATAGGTACTTTAGATCTGGCTCTGCTTATAACTTATATCATCCTTACAGGGCTAGTCTCCGTCACTCTAGCACCCCTTTCCAGCTTCTGGTGGATCTTCCCCATATGTGCCACGGCGCTGCTGCTAGCAATTTTATGGGGTGCCAGAGGGAGATCAACAGGCAAAGACTCTGTTACCGTGGCCAGGATAGTCAGGGTTCTTCATCAGAGTAGCACTATTACTCCCGCTCAGCTTGCCTCATCTACTGGTATGTCGCTTGAAGATTCCCGCTCCGTGCTGGAGTCCATGGTGAGGGAGGGGGTGCTTGCTCGTTCTGAAAC
>JBHORE010000092.1:0-9375 GCA_042408415.1 Thermobaculum sp. | reverse complement strand
GGTTGGTGCTGCCGGTTATCGAGCGTTAGCTGACGAAACACATCCTAGGAGGTTATATCAAATGGAGTACACAAGGTTAGGAAACACGGGATTGGAGGTATCTAGGATCTGCTTGGGCTGCATGGGGTTCGGGGATCCCGATCGCTGGGTGCACAAATGGGTGCTACGCGAGGACGATAGCCGCCAGGTGATCAAGAAGGCGCTGGATCTGGGCATAAACTTCTTCGATACGGCCAACGTCTACTCGTTGGGCGTGAGCGAGGAGATCCTGGGTAGGGCCCTGCGTGACTTCGCCCACAGGGACGAGGTCGTCATCGCCACCAAGGTCCACGGCAGGATGCGCCAAGGGCCCAACGGCGCGGGACTGTCACGCAAGGCTATCATGACCGAGATCGACAACAGCCTCAAGCGGCTCGGGGTCGACTACGTCGATCTCTACCAGATCCACCGATGGGACTACGACACGCCCATAGAGGAGACGATGGAGGCCCTACATGACCTGGTGAAGGCGGGCAAGGTGCGCTACATAGGTGCTTCCGCCATGTTCGCCTGGCAGTTCCAGAAGGCCCTCTTCGTGGCCGAGAAGCACGGCTGGACGCGCTTCGTCTCCATGCAGAACCACATGAACCTCATCTACCGTGAGGAGGAGCGGGAGATGTTGCCCCTCTGTCGCGAGGAAGGGATAGGTGTGATCCCCTACAGCCCGCTTGCGGCTGGTAGGCTGACTCGTGACTGGACCCCAGATAGTTCCCTGCGGGCGCAGATCGACGAGATAGCTAAGGGCAAGTACGATGCGATGGCCAACGCTGATCGACAGATCATAGAGCGTGTGGCTGAGGTTGCCCAACGGTATGGGGTGTCGCGTGCTCAAATAGCGCTGGCCTGGCTATTGCAGAAGCAACCAGTGGTGGCGCCCATAATCGGCGCGACGAAGGCCGAGCACCTGGAGGAGGCCGTCGGAGCCCTCTCGGTGAAGCTCAGCCCCGAGGATGTAGCTTACCTGGAGGAGCCCTACGTGCCTCATCCCGTTGTGGGCCCGATAATGCCACCGAATTAGGAGGTTTTGGTCGTGAGCGAATGGTCGAAGGATGTATTGGAGGCTATAGCAGCTGCGGATGAGATCCGGCTAGCGATCAGGCGGCGCGATGGTAGCCTGCGAAGGCCTGTGATCGTGTGGGTCGTGCGCGTCGGGGATGACCTATACGTCAGGTCATATCTGGGCAACAGGGCTGCCTGGTATCGCGCCGTGCAGGCCACCCATCAGGGCCGTGTGCTGGCCAACGGTGTAGAGCAGGACGTGACCTTCGTGGAAGAGGCCGATCCCAAGCTCAACGCCCAGATCGACGCAGCCTACCGCAACAAATACCGAAGTCATGGCGCCAGCTATGTGGAGGCCATGGTGGCACCCGAGGTTAGGGCGACGACCCTCAGGCTGGTGCCGAGCACCGAGAGCTAGCAAGATACAGGGGGTCGACGATGCAGGTACGTAGGAACACTCCCGATAGCAGCACTAGATTGGGCCCAAGCGAGACATTCACCGGCAATGTGTACATAGACTCTATAGCCATCCCTTCTGGGGAATCTCGCTTGTCGGCGAGCGTCGTGCACTTCGCTCCTGGAGCGCGCACTGCCTGGCACACTCATCCCAAGGGCCAGACGATATACGTCATCGAGGGCCTTGGGCTATGCCAGCGCCGCGGAGGGCCCATAGAGGTCATACGCCCCGGGGATAGTGTCTTCTTCGAGCCCAGAGAAGAGCATTGGCACGGTGCTGCCCCCAACCGCTTCATGGCGCATATAGCGATGGTTGAGGTGGATGACGAGGGCAAGAGCGCGGACTGGGGGGAGCATGTCACAGATGAGGAGTACGGAGCCTTCCAGGGCTAGGTGCGTGGCTGGGCTTGCACACAAACGCCAAAATCTGCGAACCTATAGCCACACTGGTCTAGTAGTCGGTGTGGCTACTTGCAACTATATAGGAGGGAGATCCAGCTATGCCAACTTTGAGATGGGGGATCAAGACCGCACCGCAACATACCACCTACGAGGCCATGCTCAGGGTCTGGCGAGAGGCAGATGAGCATCCTGCGTTCGAGCACGCGTGGCTGTTCGATCACTTCGCGCCGATCCAGGGAGATCTAGATGGTCCCTGCTACGAGGGCTGGACGCTGCTCTCGGCCCTGGCGGCGCAGACGTCGCGCCTGCGCTTGGGGATAATGGTCACGGGCAACACCTACCGCCACCCCGCGGTGCTCGCCCACATGGCGGCCACGGTGGACGTGATCTCTGGCGGGCGCTTGGATTTTGGCATAGGTGCGGGCTGGAACGAGTATGAGCACGAGAGCATGGGCATCCCGCTCTACAAGCCGGGCGAGCGCATCAGGCGCCTTGGAGAGGCTTGCGAGATCATCAAAAGACTTTTCACCCAGCACCTGACGGACTTCGACGGCCGCTACTACCAGCTCAAGCAGGCGCGCTGCGAGCCCAAGCCTCTCCAAAAGCCCCATCCCCCGTTCGTGATAGGTGGTGGCGGCGAGCAGCTCACGCTGCGGGTAGCGGCGCGCTACGCCGACATCTGGAACTGGACTGGTGCCGATGTACAAGCTTTCCGTCACAAGGTCCAGGTGCTTAGGGAACACTGCAGGGCGGTGGGGAGGGACCCAAGCGAGATCGAGCTCTCGGCGCAGCTTAGGGTCAACTACGAGGATCTACCAGGCACCGCAGATGCCGTGCGTCCGCTGATCGAGGCCGGGGTGACGCATATAGTCCTCATGCTGACCTATCCCTACCCCGAGGGCATAGTGGATAGGCTGGCGGAGGAAGTAATTGCCAAGTGCGTGTAGCACCGGTGGTATATTACTAGCTAATCATGTTATCGGAGGATTTGAGTATGCGCTGGGAGGAACTGACTGGGGATCGCTTCCCCGAGGCCGTCAAGGAGTGCGCGGGCGTGTGCCTTATACCCCTCTCGGTGATAGAGCGCCATGGGCACCACCTACCGTTGGGGACCGATATGTACATAGGCCGCGAGATAGTCAACCGGGCCGCGGAGATCGAACCCGCTATCGTGTTTCCCGACTACATCTTCACGCAGATCCCCGAAGCGCGCCACCGCGCGGGCACCATCAGCATAGATCCAGACCTGATGGTCAAGCTGCTGGACAACGTCTGCCGGGAGGTGGCCCGTAACGGCCTGCGAAAGATCGTGCTCGTGAACGCTCACGGGGGTAACTTCGGCCTGTTGGCCCTGTTCAACATGCTGCCCCTTTACACCCCAAGGGACTACGTGATCTACATCGTCCAGACGCTGGGTCCATCTATACCTAAGGTAGAGGTGCCGTGGGAGCCTTCGGCAGATGGGCATGCAGGGCCCGGGGAAACTAGTATGGTCCTGGCCATACGACCAGACCTGGTGCACATGGACCAGATCCCAAGCGATGACGAGGGCAAAGCCCTGGGAAGGCTGCGGTCGTTGCGCGAGGCTGGCGTGACGACCGGTGTGTGGTGGTACGCCGACCACCCCACGCACTACCAGGGCGATGCCCGCTTGGCCACGGCGGACGCCGGCGACCGCCTGTTGCAGGCCCGTGCCGAGGCGGTGGCCAGGGCGGTGCGCGCCATCAAGGCCGACGACGAGGCCAAGCGCCTGCAGGACGAGTTCTACGCGGCCTCTCAGGCGCCCTTCTAGAGGGCCGTCTACTCTGGTCGAGGCTGAGGAAGGAGGTCGAAGGTATGCAGCGTGTAGCTTTGTTGGGATTGGGAGTGATGGGTAGCGGTATGGCCCGCAACCTGCTGAGGGCCGGCTACCCTCTGACCGTGTACAACCGCACTCGTGAAAGGGCTAAGCCGCTCGAGGAGGCGGGAGCCAAGGCGGCCAGCACCCCCCGGGAAGCATCCGAGGGAGCTGACGTCGTCATCAGCATTGTGGCCGATGACGCGGCCTCCCGTGCGGTCTGGCTGGGCGAGGACGGCGCCATGGCTGCCGTTGGTGCCGGCGCGGTGCTGATCGAGTGCAGCACCCTCTCGACCGCTTGGGTGGCGGAGCTGGCGGAGATCGCGCGGGCCAAGGGCTGCCAGTTCCTCGATGCCCCGGTTACCGGGAGCAAGCCGCAGGCCGAGGCCGGAGAGCTAACCTTCCTGGTGGGCGGAGATGCGCTTGTCCTGGACAGGGTCCTGCCGGTGCTCAAGTCCATGGGGCAGACCATCCATCATCTGGGGCCGACAGGCAGCGGGGCGACGATGAAGCTGGTCAACAACCTGCTGGTGGGCGTGCAGGCCGCTGCTCTCGCAGAGGCCCTGCACCTGGCGGAGAGCGCCGGACTAGACAGCTCGCAGGTGCTGGACGTATTGAGCGCTGGGGCTGTCGGGAGCGGCGTGATGAGGATGAAGGGCCCCAAGATGCTCTCCCGCGACTACGACACGCAGTTCGCCCTGCGCTGGATGCACAAGGACCTCACCTACGCCCTCGATGAGGCCGCGGGGCGGGTTGCTCCCTTACCGCTGGTGGCCGTGGCGCGCGAGATGTATAGGATGGCTCTCGCGAGAGGCCTGGGAGATCAGGACTTTGCGGCCATCATAGAGGTCGTTAGGCAGCAATAGGATTCTCCAAGGAGGTAAGTCATGACCCTACAGCACGACAACATAGAAAACCTACCCGGACGGACGGGCGAACCCACTAGCTTCACCGGCCAGACCCGGGTCCAATTTCTAGCCTCAGGACAGCAGGAATCGGTAGGCGTGGCCAGGGTGACCTTCGAGAGGGGAGCGCGCACCTTCTGGCACGTGCACAGCGGCGAGCAGGTGCTGTACTTCCTCGAGGGCCGCGGCCGGGTGCAGGTGCGCGGCGAAGAGCCCGTGGATGCCTCTGAGGGAGACGTCGTGCGCATCCCCGCGGGGGTCGAGCACTGGCACGGAGCGCACCCGGAGGAGGAGCACAGGATGCGCCACCTGGCGATCACCTTCGGTAGCGTCACCTGGCTGGACCCCGTCTCGGACGAGGACTACCAAGGCGGTTCCCGTTAGGGGAGATAGGGGCGGCCTCTCCCAGGGATATCCGCCCTATGCCTGGGCGCTACTGCCCTGCCACCTGGTCAGCCTGCTGAGCTCGTAGGTGCGATGGGCTAGGGAGCGTATGCTTTCCTTGCCAAAGCCCACCACGCAGGTGTGCAGCGTGTCGTGAATAGGGGCCGTCCACTTCTCGGGCAGCTGGTGGGCGCCCAGCATCGTGCCGATCACCGAGCCCGCCGTCGCGCCGTTGGAGTCCGTGTCCTGCCCCAGCTGCACTGCTATAGTGATGGCCCTCTCGAAGATGATTGAGGCAGGGTCCGCGCCGTTTCCCCAGCCGTACATGAGGGACGCAGCGACTATGCAGGCATTGTTGATCGCCCCTGCAAAGCCGTACTTGCCGAAGCGCTCTTGTATGAGCCTGCCCATGTCTTGCCAGCTGGTGCCCGACTTCACCCAGTCGATGGTCTGCTCTATAGCCTCGCGAAGCCTGGAGCGCCTGGGGATCTGGGAGAGGCCCACGCGGATGGCCTGCTCGATATCCTGGCAGGCGAAGGCGCCGGCGATCATCGCGGCTACCCACATCGCTCCATAGATGCCGTTCTTGCGGTGGGTGAGATAGGCATCCTTCCATGCCAGGGTTGCAGCTAGCTCGGGATTTCCTGGGCAGATGTAGCCGTACACGTCTGTTCGGATCTGAGCTCCTATCAGCTCTTCTCCGGGATTGAGGTAGCTCGTGACCTGTTCCAGATCGATCTCCTCCGGGTAGTGCTCCCCCACTGCCGTGGCCAAGTTCAGGTAGACCGAGTGCTCGGGCCCCCAGGTCCACATGAACGGGATGGACTCCAGCCAGTTGAGCCCCACGTCCAGGGTAGTAAATCTTAGGCCGTGCCTCTCAAGGAGCTTGATTGCCAGGCACATGTAGTTGAGGTCGTCGTCCTCCTGGGCGTAACGCACGAAGCCGCGCATGCTGGGCACACAGTCCCGCCTCAGTATCCTACCGGTGCGCGACGTGGAGGGCACGTAGTCGTCCAGCGGGTAGGCGTCCGCGCCCTCCAGGTAGTCCCGGATCTCGTCCTGCCCGTACCCCACCTCTAGGGGTTTGCCCAGGATGCAGCCCACCACGCGCCCCAGCCAGCCACCGTATATCCTGTCCTCGATCTCCTCCTCAGATAAGTACATGCTAGGTTGAGGTGTGGGCTCCCTCGCTGCCCTTATTCCCTCTAGATCCGAGGGTTCTTGGTAGGGCCACTCAGCCTGCATGGGGAGGCTTCCCAAGTACTCATGCAGTCGCATCAGCTCCTCTGGATTGGATCTGGCCGCCTCCCACCGTTCCATCAATCCATCGACCACGAAGCCCTGCAGTGCACGTGCTTCTATAGCTTGCCGCACACGCTCGGCTATCACACTAGTTGGCAGCATAGGTCACCTCTCTTCAAGATCGTGCAGTTATGTTGATGATAGACTCTAGAACCTTACTTGGGCTCCCGCTCGTTAGCTCTAGCTCAGATCCGGGTAGGCATAGCCTCAGCTTGGTGCCGGCGTCCGCCCCCCATGCCTTGAGGCTTGCCGACTTGCCGTCGGGATGGACGTGTAGCTCCGCGCTCACGCACCCGTGCCAGGAGGGCAGCTCATGGAAAGCCAATCTGGCACCTGGTGTAACCCAGCTCTCAGGCACGCCCGCGAACAGCAGGAGCTCATCCTCCGTATCCTCCAGGAGCACTGCCCTCTGCAGCAGCCATAGCTCTGCCTGTGACCACCCGTGTGGGGCTATGCTGTCCACTCGATGGCAACCACGGAGATGTGGGATGAGCGTGACGCCGTCCGTGGCGTTCTCGGTCCCAACGCCTCCTCCACCCTCCCTCCAGCCGTACAGCCCCGGTAGGTCCTGGTGGCTCAGCCTGTAGTCCAGCACCTGCCAGGCGCGCTCCCGCTGCCCCAGCAGCAGGGCGTTGTGGGCCTGTGCCAGCTCGAAGTAGAGCCAGTAGGGTTCGGGCAGGTAACTCCCATCCTCGCTCTTGCGGTGCCTCTCCCACCATTCATCCAATGCCCTGCTGGCGATAACCCTGGCTTTGGGGCTGGTCCACACCCGGCAGGGCCAGAGCATGCTGTTGACCGTGCGCTCCTGCATGAGGAGCTCGGGGTGGGACTCGGCATAGACCAACAAGGCCTCCGTTAGAGATCGGGCTTCTTGGAGGTACGTCTCTGCGTCTTTGCTGAAGCCAAGTGCTGATGCCGCGAACGAGGCCTCCCTAAGTCCACAGATAGCCCAGTGATTGACCCAACCTATGGAGTAGGACACGGCGTGATCCATGTTGCCCATGATCAGACCATAGGCGCTGGGCAGGCAGACTACCCCTAGGTGCACCTCCGCCTGCATCTTGGCAAGCACTGGTGTATCCGTGGTCACCCTGATAGGTGTCTTGGCCCTGCTCATCCGAAGTATCCAGTCGACCTTTCTCTTGATAGCAGGATACTGCTCGCGTAGCCATTCTAGGTCGCGCGTGGTCCTGTAGTGCTGGACCAGGGCCCATATGCCCTGTCCAGGAGCATCGCCTTCGGCCCCAAAGCCCCCGAAGAAATCGTGTCTTGCGCAGAACTCGGTGGCTTTTCGCGCGAGGTCGTGCATGCCTGCCAGGTCCAGACAGCGCATGATGAACACACCATCTCTGAGCCAAGGCAGCGGGTAGAACAGCGGCGAGATGCGCACCTGGTCGCCCGCCATAGCAGTGAGCATGTGCACGAGTCCGGCACGGAAGGCCTCCCTGAAGCGGGCATCGGGCACATCTATCTGTATTCCCTCCAGCCGTTCTCTCCACCGCTCCAGGTGGCTCCTACGTATATCCTCCCAATCCTTAGAACGTATTTGGGTATCGACCGGCAGCTCCCCCCTCAGAGCGCTCCTAGGGTGTAGGGGGCACTGCAGGTGAAGCCTCCAAGTATCGCCCGGTCCGAGACGTAGGTTGTACCTAGCAAGCGCGTAGCACCAGCCATTTGCGTCGGTCGCTTCGGTGGTGGGAGGCACCTCTCCCCTCATGGCCAGGGGAGAGGGGTCCCCGACGCCACATCCGGCGGCATCTGGTGTTGGAGACAACACCAGCAGCGCTCTGCCTTCTTGGTCTAAGCAGGCTGCCTGTTTCAAGTCAAGGGCGAGGCAAGTGAGCGGGCCGCCAGCGGGCCCCAGGGAGCGCAGGGCCACAAACAGCTCCAGCTGCACTGCCCCCCCGCCGACGTTGGTCATCTGGATGGTGCCGTGCGCTGCCCGCGAGTCCTCCTGGACGTCCTGCAGGAGGGAGTGGCGGACGCGGATGCCATTGAGCTCTACGTCACAATGCAGTAAGGGCAGATATCCCTCTTCCCAGCTCCAGCGCAGCACCTCCAAGGGAGCAGTCTCGGGGGCGAAGAATCTGGTCTCGCTCCCGTGCACCCTTAGCCACCAGGTGACCCCAAAGGTGTACATGCCGGGCGAGAAGCTGTTGCCTGGCTCCACCACCGTCTTGGTGGCCTCGGGCGCGCCGGGCTCCCCGAGGAACACCCTGACGTCGGATCTGGGGAGGATCCAATCCGGATGTTCTTTGAGGGCTTCAAAGGTATCTGTGGAGGCCATATCCTCTCCTGGGGATCTTACTTGTATATGCTCGAGAGTTTGTCGCTCATCTCTGCTGAAGCTGCCTCTCCTCCGGCCGCCTTCCACTTCTTGACAAAGTCGTCGAATGCGGCAGCCGCCGACTTCTCCGAGCTGTCCCGCACTATCTTGAGGAAGGCTCTGGTCTGCAGGTCGTTGCCGGTGTTGACGAACTTGCCCCACTTGGGAGTCGTGACGCTCTGGCCGTAGCTGGGTATCTGGTACTTGCCCTGGTTCTGCCACATCTGCTTGTACCACTGCTTGAAGGCCTCGCTCTTGCCGTAGAGCAGCTGGAAGTCCTGCCACTCCTGTGGCACCCAGGTCACTATGCCCGATGCCAGTGGGTGTGCGCCGGTGTCCCCCAGGTTCTTGGGGAACCCATCCTTGGTGCGCTGTGGCAAGAAGGTTATCTTGCCGTTCTCTTCCTTGTAGTCTCTGCCAGGGATGCCCAGCACCGTGAGCTTTATACCCTCCTCGCTCAGCAGGTAGTTTATTACCTTGGCTGCGCCCACGGGGTTGTTCCCCTTCAGGTTACCCAGGATGGTGGTCCCGGCGTACTGAGGCTCGCTGGTGTAGCCGCGGTGCCCGGCGTTGTTGGTGGGAGCTGGCAACAGCCACTCCTTGTATCCCTTGCCACCCAGGTCCATGTCGTTCTGGATGCGTCCCACGTGGCCACCACCATTGAATATCAGGGCGGCTCCTTGGCCGGATACGTACAGGTCGCGCGCCGTGGTCGCTCCGCTGCC
>JBHORE010000242.1:0-3337 GCA_042408415.1 Thermobaculum sp. | reverse complement strand
GGACAAACAGAAGGTATTGGAGCACATAGATAGGATAAAGGAAGTTCTAGGAGATTCTTTCCGACTGCACATAGATCTGAGTGAGGAGAAGACTCCTGGTTGGAAATTTAATGAATGGGAGCTCAAGGGTGTGCCAGTAAGGCTTGAGGTTGGGCCAAGAGATGTTGCCAATAACGCCGTTATGCTTGTACGTAGAGACAATAGGGATAAATCTCAGCTACCTCTGAATGACCTCGTTGTAAATCTGCAGCAAACTTTAGCTGATATACAGCAGTCTCTGTTCGACCGCGCCAAGCAGTTCAGAGACGAGCATACGTTTGAGTGCGAGAGTGTTGCTCAAATGTTGGAGGTTCTAGATAACAAGAGAGGGCTCATCTATGCGGGATGGTGCGGCAGTGATGAGTGTGAGGCTGCGGTCAAGGAGGAGACTCGTGCGACTATCAGAGTGGTGCCTTTGGCCCAGCCCGAAGATCCTGGTACTTGTATTAGGTGTGGAAATAAGGCACAAGTAAAAGTGTACTTCGCACGAGCTTACTAGTATCAGCGGAGTGGTGGGGTAACATTCTCACCACTCCGCTATTGATCCATCCAGGTTTCTCCATATTGGACTGCGCCAGTTATGGCCAATCCTGGAAGCGCTCTTGACTTTTTCCTCGTCAAGCGTTATTCCCAGTCCAGGTTCACTAGGCAGTGATACATATCCGTCTGAGAAATTGAACACCTCTGGATTGGCGAGATAAGAGAGCATCTCCGACTCCTTATGGTAGTGTATTTCTAGGCTTTGCTCCTGTATGAGTGCGTTAGGAGTACAAAAATCCACCTGTAGAGATGCGGCAAGAGCTATCGGGCCTAGTGGGCAATGGGGAGCAAGGGCGATATTATAAGCCTCTGCCATAGCAGCTATCTTCTTGACTTCTAGGATACCTCCAGCATGGCTTAAATCCGGCTGTATAACGTCAGCCAATCCCTTGGAGATGATTTCCTTGAACCCCCATCTAGTGTACAGGCGTTCTCCAAGTGCTATTGGGATACCAGTGATAGCTCTCAAGTCTCTTAATGAGTCCTCATGCCCGGGAGGGAAAGGCTCCTCGATAAACATAAGTTTGAATGGCTCGAGCTCTCTCATGAGGCTTCTTGCCATACCTTTATGTATTCTTCCGTGAAAGTCTACTCCTATAGCTACATCTTTACCCACTGACTCCCTGACTACAGCGACGGACTCTATTATTAGATCCAGCCTCTGAGGAGTATCTATCCAGGTATTTGGACCTGGAACACCCATCTTGATGGCCTGATAGCCTGCATTAACACGTGATAGTGCTGATTCTGCCAGCTGTTGGGGGGTATCTCCGTGGATCCAAGAGTAAACCTTCATGCGTTCTCTCACAGGTCCACCCAATAGTTCATATATGGGTAGACCCAAAGATCTGCCCCTTAAATCCCATAAAGCTTGCTCTATTCCAGAGAGTGCACTGGTGAGTATTGGTCCACCCCTGTAGAATCCTCCTCTGTATATTGCCTGCCATATATCCTCTATGCGGTTCGCTGCCTGGCCCACAATGTAATCAGCCATCTCACCGATAGCTGCCGCCACGGTATCAGCTTTCCCTTCTACAATTGGTTCTCCCCAGCCCTCCAGACCTTCGTCCGTGCGGACCTTCAGGAAGAGCCATCTGGGTGGGACTTTATAGAGGGTGAGGCTTTCTATTTTCATATGCAACCTTTACAGCTTCTACCTGCGATAGTCATAATTCCAACTGAGATCAGAATCCTCTTCATCTTCAGAGTAAGGTTCTGTTTTCGAAATCAGGTCATCAGCAGCTGCATATTCGGAGGCCTCTTCCTCTATCTGTCTGAGCCTAAGTTCAGCTTGCTGGAGTATAGAGTTGCATCTAGATACGAGTGCGTACGCTTCCTCATAGCAGGCGAGAGCGTCCTCAAGGGTTAGCCCTCCGACATCCAATTTGTGAATAAGCTCCTCCAATCTAGAGTAGGCTTCTTCAAAATTCAGCTGGGATGTATCCCTATCCGTACTCATAGTACCTACCTCTCTACCTGCTTTACTACGTGATCTACCGTAGATTTTATAAAGCCATCAGCAAGCCTAGTTGTTAGCGCTTTAGCATTCCTTACATCATCGATTGATCTAAGAACCTTACCGTCCTCTGTGGTAGTTACAGAATATCCTCTGCCAAGTACAGCCTTAGGATTTAGAGCGTTCAAGCTAAGGGCCATAGTTTCCAAGTTGCTTTTCTTGAGTTCTATCAGGTGTCTTACCCTGCTAAGTGCGTTATCATTGAGCAGAGATAGCTTCTCTCTATGTCTATGTATGGCATGTATAGGACTTGTTCTCTTGAGATGAGAGTGCATGTGTTGCACATCCTCCATACACTGCCGCAATTTTTGTCTCATGTTCATGCTAGCTATGTTCAGCATGTGATCGAGGGATTGCCTTAGCTCCGATACGTTAGGTACTACCAGCTCAGCGGCTGCGGATGGAGTTGGGGCTCTTAGATCAGCTACATAATCGGCTATAGTGTAGTCTGTCTCGTGCCCTATGGCGCTGATCACAGGTACTGGGCAAGCATATATAGCCCTAGCCACGCACTCTTCATTGAAGGCCCAAAGCTCTTCTCTAGACCCACCACCTCTTGCCAAGATTATCACATCTACTTTTGCAGTCTTATATAGCTTCTCAATAGCAGCTGCTATCTGTAAGGATGCACCATCTCCTTGGACTTGAGTGTGAGACAGTATTACCTCTGCAAGTGGATACCTACGCCTAAGTATGTTGAGGATGTCATGCAGTACAGCACCCTGCTTACTAGTAACTATACCTATCGCTGATGGGAACTTGGGAAGGGATCTCTTCCTGCTCTCATCGAAAAGCCCTTCGGCCTCGAGCTTTGCTTTGAGAGCCTGGAACTCAAGCTCCAATCTACCAGTACCTTCTGGTTGTACTATATCCACATAGAACTGTAACTTGCCTGATTGCTTCCATATAGAGACTCTGCCATGGGCAATAACTGCTTGGCCGTTAGCAAGCTCGGCCTGTACGTGTATTAGATCCTGCTTGAACAGCACACAAGAAAGCTGAGATTCCCCATCTTTGAGTGTAAAGTAAAAGTGTCCTTTACTCGACTGGCTTAGGTTACTGATCTCACCTTGGATCCAAACATCGTTCAGTAGACGATCAGTCTCAAGCAGCTGCTGGAGATAGAAATTTATATCGCTAACGGTCAGCAGGTACAACTGACATCTCCTATGAGCTATTCAGGCGTGGCAGAAGTATCTACCAGCATCAGAGGCTGGCCATATTCTACCGCTTGTCCGTTTT
>JBHORE010000241.1:0-4237 GCA_042408415.1 Thermobaculum sp. | reverse complement strand
CAACAAAAGCCAAGGCAATGCCTGACAACTGTTGAGTTCTATCCTTGGTGCCTTGCTTCATACCTTCTAACCTACATAGTTAGTAGATACGCTATAATCCTTTCTAGGTTTACATTTCATAATTTGAGGAGAAAAGTGTCTTCAGATCAGTATCTAGCAAAGTTGATAAGAGACGTCCCTGATTTTCCCAAGCAGGGGATATTGTTCAAAGATATTACCACACTTCTCAAAGATAAGGACGCGTTTAAGAAATCTATAGACCTTCTGGCGGATAGGTTTGCTAACGACCATATAGACAAGGTCGTGGCAGCAGAAAGTAGAGGCTTCATCTTTGGGGCTCCCTTAGCCTACCTACTGAACGCCGGGTTTGTG
The DNA here is from genome assembly GCA_042408415.1 of Thermobaculum sp. Classification (GTDB taxonomy): domain Bacteria; phylum Chloroflexota; class Chloroflexia; order Thermobaculales; family Thermobaculaceae; genus Thermobaculum. Next base: position 3,865 of record JBHORE010000241.1, on the reverse strand, counting down.
CCTGTTCGCAAGTTGGGCAGGCTACCAGCTAAAGCTATAAGAGCTGAATATACTCTTGAGTATGGCACTAACTTTGTCGAGATACATGTGGATGCGATAGAGCCTGGAGAGAAGGTTCTTATAGTAGATGACTTGCTAGCTACTGGTGGCACTGTGGGTGCCACTATAGAACTCGTAAAGAAGTTAGAGGGAGACATAGTAGCGTTAGCTTTCCTGGTAGAGCTGTCCTTCCTGAATGGTAGAGAAAGGCTGAAGGACTACAGGATAGAAACCATAATAACTTACTAGTCTTAGGAGGCAAATAAACTGAGTACTTCTACTTATTATGACGTCAAAGACATGTCTCTAGCAGCTAAGGGACATGACCGTATAGCTTGGGCTGCTCGTGAGATGCCAGTGCTTTCTAGCATAGCAAACAGGTTTGATCGTGAGAAGCCGCTGGCCGGGGTGAAAATAGCCGCTTGTCTACACGTAACTACCGAGACGGCCAATCTCATGCTTGCTCTTATGAGAGGTGGAGCTGAGATAGCTCTTGCTGCGAGCAATCCGCTCTCAACGCAGGACGATGTTGCCGCAGCGCTCGTTGAAAAGGGTATATCCGTATTCGCGATCAAGGGGGAAGACGAGAACACTTACTACAGCCACATAAGGGCTGTGTTGGATACACATCCTAACATCACTATGGACGATGGTGCGGATCTTGTAACGACTCTGCACACTGAGCGATTGGACTTAGTAGACGATGTACGGGCGGGAACTGAGGAAACAACCACTGGGGTTATTCGCCTCAAAGCTATGGCTGCAGACGGGCAACTCAGATACCCCATCATAGCTGTTAATGAGGCCTATACTAAGCACCTATTCGATAACAGGTATGGTACTGGTCAGAGTACGATCGATGGCCTTCTGAGGGCAACGAATATCCTGCTAGCTGGAAAAGTGTTTGTCGTTGCAGGTTATGGTTGGTGTGGAAAGGGGTTGGCCACCAGAGCTAGAGGTATGGGCTGCCAGGTAGTGGTCACTGAGGTAGATCCTATAAAAGCTCTTGAGGCTGTGATGGATGGTTTTCGTGTTATGCCAATGGCTGAAGCCGCTAAGATTGCTGATGTTATAGTCACGGTTACTGGAGGGCTTCATGCGGTCGATGCTAAAGCTATTCAAAACCTCAAGGATGGAGTTATCTTGGCGAATTCAGGTCATTTCAATGATGAGATAGATATTCCTGCCATAGAGAAGATGTCAGTAGCTAGAAGGGTAAGAAGAGATTTTGTCGAGGAGTTTGAGCTCAAAGATGGCAGGAAGATTTATTTGCTTGCCGAGGGACGACTTCTAAACCTTTCTGCAGCTGAGGGACATCCGGCAGCCGTGATGGATATGAGCTTTGCTAATCAAGCGCTGTCGATCGAATGGTTGGTCAATAACGCTTCTGGGTTGGAGCCCAAGGTATTCTCCGTTCCCGAGGAAATAGACAGGAACGTGGCCCGAACTAAGCTTGAGTCTCTAGGCATTACAATAGATGAACTGTCGGAAGAGCAGCTAGCCTACGCTTCAGAATGGAGATCTGGTACCTAATATCTATATGGAGGAAAGTCAAACATGAGCAGTGTCATCAAGTTTGGTACCGACGGTTGGCGTGCTGTCATCGCCGAAGATTATACTTTTTCTAACGTACGATTGGTTTCGCAGGCGGTTGCTCAGTACTTGAATAAGGATGTTGGTGGGGAAGCACCCATTATCATTGGCTATGATACTCGCTTTGGTAGTGAGTACTTCGCTCAGGCTGCTGCAGAGGTATTGGCAGCTAATGGAATCAAAGTCGTGCTAACCGATATATATACCCCCACCCCTGCTGTATCTCTGGCAGTTATAGAGCAGCATCTACGTGGGGGCATCGTAATAACCGCAAGTCATAATCCGGGCATATGGAATGGATTCAAGTACAAACCCGATTACGGCGGCTCAGCCTCACCTGAAGTTATAGCGAAGATAGAGGCCGAATTAGCAGGATTGCAGCCTGGGGATGTTCGGAGGATACCTATTGAAGAGGCTAGGTCTAAGGGATTAGTGGAGCTGCAGGATGTAGGTCCGGCATATCGTAAGAGGCTATCTGAGTTGGTAGATGTCGATGCTCTCAAGAGTCGCCAGGGAACGGTTGTTTACGATGCTATGTTTGGAGCCGGAATAGGACATCTTCCCCAGTTGCTAAGCGGTGGAAACCTGAAGGTGGTTGAGATAAACAACGAACGTAATCCCATCTTCCCAGGCATGCATGCCCCAGAGCCTATAGCTCTAAATCTCCGCAAGCTTTGCGAAACTGTGCCTAAGGTTAATGCATCTCTGGGAATTGCCACCGACGGTGATGCTGATCGTGTGGGTATAGTAGATGAGAGGGGTGAGTTTGTAGACCAGCTCAAAGTATACGCTCTCATAGCTTATTATCTGCTTGAGGTCAGAGGTCAGAGAGGTCCCTTGGTCAAGACCATATCTCAAAGCTATATGGTCAATAGACTTGGGGCTCTCTACAACGTTCCTGTCTATGAGACTCCAGTAGGGTTTAAGTACGTTGGCCCCAAGATGATGGAGGTCGATGCCATACTTGGAGGAGAGGAAAGCGGCGGATTTGGGTTCAAGGGACACATTCCAGAAAGAGATGGAACCCTAGCCGGTCTTGTGATCCTTGATCTTGTCATGCATCTGGGGCTACCTCTAAGTAAGGTAATACAGCAGATAGAAGAGAAGGTAGGTAAGTCCTACTACAAGAGAATTGATCTCACTTTCCCAGCAGAGCAGCGTTCTGAGATTATTGAGCGTCTTAGGAGTAATCCTCCTGAAACTTTGCTTGGACAAAAAGTGGTGAAGTTCCAGACTGAAGATGGCTTCAAGTACACCCTTGAAAACGACACTTGGTTGCTAATACGATTCTCTGGAACGGAGCCTGTTATAAGGATCTATACCGAAACTGATTCGCCTGACAAGCTTGATCAAATGCTAAATGAGGGGCGCAAGCTAGCTGGAGTATAGGATTGCTGTTATGAACCCTGAGGGAAAACCAAGAAAAGATTCATTAGAGCTTATAGCTAGCGAAGTAAGGAAGTGTACTAAATGTCCTCTTAGCGCTACGCGCACTAATGCTGTTCCTGGGGAGGGTAATCCCTCCGCACAAATAATGTTCATTGGCGAAGGTCCTGGTTTTAATGAGGACAGACAAGGTAGGCCGTTTGTTGGGGCAGCTGGTGCTTTCCTAAACGAGTTGTTGCAATCAGTTGGACTCAGGCGTGAGGATGTCTTCATAACTAATGTGGTCAAGTGTAGGCCGCCTGGGAATAGAGATCCGTTGCCTGAGGAGATACAAGCTTGTAGCTGTTATCTCGATCGTCAGATCGAGATTATCAAGCCTGCAGTCATAGTGACCTTGGGAAGGTATTCGATGGCCAGGTATTTTCCTAATGAGCGTATCTCCAGAATCCATGGCCAGCCAAGGAGAATAGGGGATCTAACAGTGGTTCCTTTGTTCCATCCAGCTGCTGCCCTGCATCAACCTGCACTCAAAGAAACCTCGATCTCCGACTTCAAAAAGATACCCAAGATAGTAGAAGAGGCCCTTGCCGATCGTGCTAGTAGTCGGAGTATAGATCAAGACGATCGTGATGATAACGATAACAACGATAATATAGAAAACCTAGAACAACTCAAGCTATTTTGATAGAGATGTGTTTCTGAAAGGATCTAGCAGTGCCTGACAGTGTCAGAGTAATACCCCTTGGCGGTGTAGGTGAAGTAGGCAAGAACATGCTTGCCGTAGAGTATGGGAATGAGATCCTTCTGCTGGATTGCGGTCTAGCTTTTCCCGAAGAAGATATGCTTG
>JBHORE010000239.1:0-11135 GCA_042408415.1 Thermobaculum sp. | reverse complement strand
TCCCACCCCGTCGGCCTCGCGCATCGTCTCGATCATGTCCTCAATAAGCTTCCTCAGTTCGCTATCAAATTTAGTCACAGGCGAGGACCTCTTCCGAAGAATGCTTAGATCATCTGGATTTTCCATTTGTAATATTCTTCGCACAGCCATTGGTACACACTCCTTACACGATAATTCTATCACTTGTCAGATATGAGTATCACTCTAGCAGGTGCACCATCTGCCCCAGATAGCTTTAATGGTAGGCACACCAGGTTATATTCCCCTGGAGAAATATCACGTAAATCCAAGTTTTCGATAATAACTATACCGTTCCCTAATAGCAGCCTATGTATTGGATTTTCCTGACTTGTAGGTGGCTCTACAGACATATAATCCATGCCAACTAGTTGAACTCCCTTTCTAACTAGTAATTCGGCCGCCTCCGGTTCAAGGCACACATACTCGTTGACAAAATCATGAGTTGGATTTTCCCATAAGGTAGAATTGGTGGTTTTGAACAAAACTCGTGTTATATGAGAAGGTAATTCTGGTATATCACCTGCAGATATATGCCCACTACCTATCTTCTCTATTACAAGGCACGGACCGCACAGTATGCTTAACGGCACACGATCAATGCTTCTAGCCTTGGCAAAAAAATGCAGTGGTGCGTCCACATGAGTGCCCGTATGAGTTACCATTCTTATTAGGCTGACATTCGCCTTATCTCCAGCATCTATACTAGAAGTGCGTTTGATGGTCGGCCCCTCTTCGCCAGGCCATACTGGGAGACCTTCTTGTATAGGCACAGTAACATCATAGATTGTCATAGCGCCTCCAAACATGCCGAAAGTGCTGCATGATACCTAGAATAGTACTAGTTGTACGTAAGTGTATAATAGGTCCGCAGGTTGTTAATCACAACACCCATCCGCCAAGAGAGGAGGATTTTATCTTACTGTATGAAACTTTATGACACACTCACAAATCAGATCAAACCCTTAGCTGGCGAAGATGGTAGGGTATCCGTCTACGTCTGTGGTATTACACCATATGACACTACTCATTTAGGACATGCATTTCTGTATATAACTTTTGATGTATTAATAAGATACCTGGAATCTACAGGTTACCAAGTCATCTATACCCAAAACGTAACAGACATAGATGACGATATACTAAGGAAAGCTAAAGAACTCAATATGTTCTATCTTGACCTCGCAGAAAGAGAAACTAACAGATTTCTCTCTGATCTTAGGGCTTTGAATGTTAGGATGCCTGATCACTATCCTCACGCTACTCAAGAAATAGACGGTATGGTGGAAATAATTTCAAAGCTAATAGATAGAGGGCATGCCTACGTCAGGAATGGCAACGTATACTTCGACATAGACACGTATGAAGGCTTTGGCCAGCTGAGTAAGCTGAGCCGAGAAGAAATGATAGCTATAGCTCGCGAAAGGGGCGGAAATCCAGATGATCCTCTACGAGATGATCCTCTAGACTTTTTACTCTGGCAAAGGAGCGCAGAAGATGAGCCTGCCTGGGATAGCCCATGGAGCAAGGGGAGGCCAGGATGGCACATCGAGTGTTCAACTATGTCCCTAAAGTATTTGGGAGCTTCTCTAACTATTCATGGAGGTGGGGCTGACCTCATATTTCCTCATCATGAATGTGAGAGAGCACAATCCGAATGCTACACTGGAATCTCACCTTTTGTAAAGCACTGGGTACATGTAGGCATGCTGAGATATCAAGGTGAAAAGATGAGCAAGAGCCTAGGAAATCTAGTGCTCGTAGATAAGCTTTTACAGAACTATTCTCCAGATGCTGTGAGGTTAGTACTAATATCTCACCATTATCAAGAAAGCTGGGAATACCAGGACAGCATGATTGAAGAAGCGGAAAAGCTGGCACAAAAGATCAGGATAGCCGCAAGCCGAGCACCAGCAGACAATACAGAGCTTCACGATACATATGAGTTTGAACTTTTCAGGCAAGCAATGGAAGATAACTTGAACACCCCCAAGGCAGTAGAGCTCCTAAGAAGTCTATCGGAAGAGATCATTCAGAACGATGATACTAACAAAGCATGTGTACTTAGGCAAATAGCCACAACCTTGGGGCTCACCCTGCGTTAGCTGCATTAAATAATAAAAAGCTGGTCGGAACCTAGCGAAAGTTACATGTTTTCTAAGGCTCCGACCAGCTTGTTTACAACAGCCTTCTGAGAATTAACCCAACAACCAAAGCTATCAACAGTCCCCCTGTGGCTACAACGGGCATGACCGGTAACCCAGACCCTGAAGATACTGTAGACGATGCCTGATCCGAATCACTATCGCTTGATGGAGGCGTTGGGGTTATCTTAGAGAAATTACCATCCTGAGCCTCGATACCTGTATCAGAGCTGTTTCCACTTGACTTGCCATCGTTAGATGTAATCTGTGTAGGTTCAGGGGAAGGCTTAGGACTCTCAGCGCTATTATTATCGGCAACCTCCTTATCCTTACTTGGTCCTTCGTCCGATGAAGAAGGATTTCGAGCAATATTCTTTGAGCCGGAGGACTTGCCAACGTCGGTCAACCTGATTATAGATCCATGGCTACCCACAGCCCAAACAGTACCACTAGGTAAAGCATCCAGCTCATAGAACTTTTCATTCAGTGGTAGCTTTACCTTGTACCAGGATCTACCATCCCAATGCAAAGCTACTCCCTTCTCGTCACCTACAGCCCAACCGTTATTGGAGCTAAGCATAACTACATCACTAAGTCTGTCTTTGGTAGGACTCGAAACTTGCTTCCACTCGTGTCCATCCCAGTGGATTATTGCTCCGCCAGAACCCACTGCCCACGCAACATCATCGCTTAGAGTGTCGACTCCATAAAACAACTCCTTTATGGGCACATCAACTGCTTTCCAATCCCCATTGACAAAACGTGCCACCATAGGGATTGTCTCTTTTGTAACAGTATCCCATCCGCCTCCAACTGCCCAACCGATACCATCTGGAAGAATAGACACCGCCCTCAAAGTCTTCATGATATCTGGTTCTACATCTACCTTCCATCCACGGCCATTCCAATGGAAAATCTCCCCACCACCTCCGACCATCCATGCATTATCTGGAGAGATTATGTCCACATCGCTCATGTAGGGCACCCTGGGAATTGGTCTATCTACCCTGGTCCATTTAGTGCCGTCGTAATGGAAACCACCCATATAGTTTTGACCTACTGCCCACCCTTCATCGGGACTGTACATGTAGATGCTGTGTATCCAATAAGGTATGGTCTGTTCCAATGTCCATTTACTACCATCCCACTTCCATATATGGCTTCTCCAGCCGTACTTATTAGTGCGAGGATTATAATAAGCATCTCCTGACACAGCCCAACCTAGATCATCTGACAGCATATCTATCGCGTAGAACTGCTCATTGGTAGGACTTTCCACAATTTCCCAGGTCTTATTATTGACCACAGTCACTTTAGCCGGTTCGGGTGGTTTTATATCCTTGAAAGCCTCGGAAGCATCATCTACTATCCAGACCCTAGTCTTACCAGGTATTACGTAATTCTTATAAAGATCCTGAATATCTTTAGGTGGCCCTGCAATACAACCATGAGTACTCTCCCCTCCAGGGACACCAAATCGCCATATCTTTAGCGTATAACCCTTATAGGTGTGTATACCTATACCGCCTCTATTGGGTATGGCTAACCTCATGAAATACGGGGTGAGCACAACATCCCCTGTATCGGAGAAATCATAACCACCCTGATTAGGTCTGTTAGATTTTTCTATAACCTTGAAATATCCACTAGGTGTTTCTAGACCCTTCTGGGTCCAAAGAGCGCCAGTGGTGACGGGAATTTCTTTTATGACATCTGACCAAAGCGGAGAATCAGGATTGCCTCTGGCTAAGTATAGCCTTTGCCTATTCTTGACTATTACCAGGTAATACTCTGTATCTGAAGCTTGGGAGCCGTTTATATGAGAAAGAATTAGTCCTGTAGATATAAGAAAAGCAAGAATTACCCTAATAGTCCGAATAAACATCATCCCCCCTAAAAACACTAACCTAACACCACATTCACATCACAGTTAGACAGTGTATCAGACTTGTAGGTCGATTATCATGAGCTAAGTGATATAAGGGCCACTCAACAACTAGAAGATGCATTTAGCTTACGAGCGATCCATGATTTCAAATCACTTACTTCTTCGTTTGATACATAGTGAGCTATGGGATACTCTTTGTAGGTAACATCTGCACCATGCTCTTTAAGCACTATTGAGGCTTGTCTTCCAAAATCTACAGGAATGACATCGTCGTACAGACCATGAGCAACAAAGAAATGCTTGTTAGCTAGAGAAGAATCCCCGTTATCATCTCTGGGTGTAACCACGTAACCACTTAGCATAATTGCTCCTGCAGCAACGCCTGGGTCCTGAAGTAGAATAGACCCAGCCATAACGGCTCCTTGACTAAACCCAAGCAAGTAGATCTTGCTTGGGTCTATGGGATACGATTGAGGTAATTTAGTTAGGAACTCCCTGAGCAGCTCTATAGATCTCTTGAATGTCGTCTTTTCAGGAGTGCCAACACTTATGAATTCATACCAATGATAGCCAAATCCAAGTTCAAACGGAGCCCTAACAGAAATATAAAATAGATCCCCTCCCAGTTCATGTGCCAGGCCTATTAGATCTTCCTCATTACTACCTCTACCGTGAAGCATAACAATACAGGGATTTGAACCCGAAGTACGTGTATCCGGTCTTATTGCTAGATGGTGTAAAGCGAGGCTCGCAGCTTCAGAAGGCTGACTCATACTTATACTCCTTAGTGTTTTACGCTGATATGAGAATCAACACGCGGTTTACTAGGCGATGGATCTTCTTCATACCTTTGAGACTTGCGAGAATAGAACCTTGGGATATTGCCCCTAGAAATTGCGATGAGCACTACGAAAACTATGACAGCGAATGGGAATAGTTTAGATACATGAGGTATATCCTCTAGCAGATCATGTACTATAGGATCCTCTATAATCATCTGGCCAGCAGTATAAGCAAGAATAACTGCCCCAAGCCACACTAGCCATGGGAATCTGTCTACCAGCAGAGCAACCAAGCTGGCTCCAGTCATAAGTATGGGAATGCTCAGCGCAAGTCCAAAGACCAATAGCCCGATATGACCATGAGATACTCCACCTACCGCTAGTATGTTGTCCAGGCTCATTATCAGATCGGCCAAGATAATGATTCTCATAGCATCCAAGATTCCTCGGGCTGCCTCCACTTCGCCGACACCATCGGACTCAGGAGACAAGAGGTTAAAAGCTATCCATATAAGGACGGTACCACCTATAGCCATTAGGAGACGAATATTGAGCAACACTGCGGCCAAGGCAGTAAAGGTCATCCTAAGTACTATGGCAGCAGCTCCCCCAAGGACTATAGCCCTTCTTCTTTGCTTACCATGGAGCTTTCGGGCAGCCATTCCGATGACAACTGCATTATCTCCACTCAAAACCAAATCGATAACAACTATACCTAGTACCCTTCCTAACAGCTCAAGTAAATCCATTTATTACAACTCCAGATGTAACAGATCACAACCTATTGTAATCCCCCAACACATAGAAGAACCATAACTCAGTTATGCAATAACCTCATACTTGGTATACTATAAGTTCATCTCGTACATCTAACTTAGTCCCTAACTCAGCAGACAGCTCCAACATCCTGCGGATTATCTGTTGACACTCTTGGCCCCTCGCCCTTTGCACACGTGCAAAAGAAAGCTTAACTGGATAAAGGGTCAGGGATGAAAAGCTATGGTCTTCAAACGAGCATTCAAATACAAAAGACCAATCATTGTGTAGGACAGGATCAACAGCATAATCGTCAATAAAATCTCCTGTATCGTAGAGTATCAGCTTATGTTGATATATCTCTATGCCTTGAAATATGTGAGCACTATGGCCGTAGAAAACATCAGCGCCTAATTCGATGACTCGGTGAGCAAACTGCCTAAATAGAGGTGAGGGACGCAATCTCATGTTGGGTCCCCAGTGATCTGAGAATATCACCACATCAGCTCCCAGATCTCGTGTCCGCTGGATAGCTGTCTCTACCTTAGTTAGAACGGATGGATCCAAAGATACCTCTAGATAGTTTGTCCCGGGTTTATTTTCACCAGCAGCAAACGTAGGTTCGTTATCGGTAAAAGCTACTACACCTACTATGAAGTTATCAGCCTTCACTATACAAGACTTAGAAGCTTCATAAATATCTTTCCCAGCACCTACAGGACAAATACCAGCTTTAAGCAGATACTCTCGCGTGTCAAGTAAGCCCTGTTCACAGAAATCCAGAGTATGGTTGTTAGCTAGAGAACATATATCTATGTGAGCAGTCTTAAGGATCTCTACTGCTCTGGGGTCAGCTCTGAAGTGGAATACCTTGGGAGTCTTTGTCCATGGGATATGGTAATCAGTAATAGCACACTCTAGATTGATAATACGCAAGTCTGCCAAACTCAACAGCTCGAGAGTATCACCCCAGTGCTCCTGGGGAGACATGTGCCTGGAAGCTTCATTCACCCCTCTTCCGAGCATTACATCGCCGAGAAAGCAAATCTTCATGCCTGTTTTCTGCCTCCTATTCTCCTACCTATCTTAGGCAGCAAACTTTATTCCCTGAAGCTATTGTTTAGGCTTGGCAAGAAGCGCTCACTTGTAGTAAATTGTAGATATGCATCCAATACAAATAATCTTAATCATACTCACCATCATCTCGATCGGGTTGCTCCTGGCCAGTGTTATTGGATTAAGATTTGTGGACAGGTCCCTGCGCGCCTACCTATATTGGGCAGGCATATCGGCTTTGATGGGCCTTATAGCACCTATAGCCGCCATTATAAGGGGGCTAGGCTTTGTGCCCATGATGGACGATGGAAACTTTATTCCATTTGTCTACTTTACAGGGCTATTTTTCCTGCCTGCATCGTTTGTGCTCCTAATTATGGCTTGGCATGAGAACAATAGCCTAAGAAAACCGCAGGAAATACCTGGGTTTAGAACGAGACCAATCACTGGTGAGGATAGACACTACGGTCGAGAGATTCGTCCTGGGTCCTAATAAATTAGGACTTATCTCCCTTGAGAGTTTCCCTCTCAAGGGAGATATCGTCTTTTTAGACTGCATCTAGCGCGTTAGCGATATCCTTCAATATATCATCTGTGTCTTCTATCCCTGCAGATATCCTCACTAACCCCGGAGTTATACCAGCAGCAAGTCTGCCCTCCTCATTCATGGTAAGGTGAGAGCTAGTAGCAGGATGAAGAACTAGGGTGAAGACATCACCAAGGCTAGTTGCAGGTAGACATATCTTCAAGGCACGCATAAATCTATAAGCAGACTCAACTGTATCGTCTTTGAGTCTGAAGGATAGCATAGCTCCGTATGTTCCATGGAACATGTCAGAAGCAAGATCATGCTGTGGGTGAGACTCGAGACCGGGATAATTTACTGTAGATACTGCTGGATGATCCTTTAGAAGCCGGCTTATAGCCTGAGCATTCTCACACTGTTTAGCAAATCTTAGCCCTAGCGTCCTCATGCCTCGCAGAGTAAGCCAAGCCTCAAAAGGACCCATTACACCCCCACTATAGATGGCTACAGATTGCATCCGACCACACACGTCCCAAGCCCCCGCAGCACATCCTCCGACCACATCCCCATGGCCACTAATATACTTGGTAGTAGAGTTCAGAGATATATCTGCTCCCAGCTCAAGAGGTCTGACCATAAGGGGAGTGCAGAAAGTATTATCCACAACGAGAAAAGCTCTTACAGCATGAGCTATATCCGCTATAGCCCTGATATCTACTATTCGCAACAAAGGATTAGATACTGTTTCACAGAACACTACTAGCGGCTTCTGGGAGGTAATCACGCGCTCAGCGTTCTCTATATCGGTCAGATCCGTGTAAATTACCTCGACTCCTAAAGGTCTAATAACCTCATTCAGCAGGGAAACAGTAACGCCGTACAGGTCCTTACTGGCAACAATCTTGGTCCCAGGAGATACGCCAAGTGCAATCAGCGAAGCATGGATAGCCGCCATACCACTAGCAAAGACTACAGCATCTGTAGCTGCCTCTATATCAGCTATAGCTTTTCTTAGTTCAGATATCGTAGGGTTACCATTACGGCTGTATACGTATCCTTCTTTCTCACCAAGCAGAATGGCCTTAAGATCTGCTGGATCTTCAGAAACATAGGTAACGCTAGAATAGATAGGAGGAACTACGGGCTTTACGTCTCCGACTCGTGAGCTGCACGTGCTCGAGTGAACAAGCCGGGTATTGAATCCTAGAGGTTTACCATCAGATCTGCTTACCATGATAGATCCACCTCGTGGGCATGTTCCAAAAACTTAGCCAGAAGATCAACCGTAGCTTCTAGATCAGATATCCTGGCAGATTCGTTAACAGTATGTATATATCTTACTGGTATGGAAAGCGTTATTACCGGCACCCCTGCACGCGCTTGCTGGATGGCCCCGGCATCTGTGCCTCCCCTAGGCAAAATTTCCATTTGATATGGAATATTGTACTTCTCCGCTACAGATCTAAACTGTGAAACTAGTCTAGGATCAGAAATCGAATCAGCATCCATTATGCTGATAGCAGCTCCTTTGCCTAAAGATGTAACCTGCTGAGTTTTATCCATCCCGGGTATGTCGCCCGCAATAGTTACATCAATAGCAACACCTATGCTTGGATTTATACCATAAGCACTAGTACGGGCTCCCCGGAGACCCACCTCTTCCTGTACCGATGCCACAGCATACACCTTGACCTTGGGAGAGGCTCTCTTGAGAGCCTCTAGCATTATGTAAACCCCAATGCGGTCATCTAGGTATGCACTAGCAAACGACCAATCATTGACGACTACTTCTCGACAAAGTGAAATAGGATCGCCTACCTGCACATTCGCTTTGACTTCGTCAGGAGGCATCATGAGATCTATAAAGAGCTCTTCGATTTTTACGGCTTTGTCTCGATCCTCTGGCCTACTGAGATGTATAGGTTTAGAAGAAGGGGATACCAACCCCGGGTAATCGTTCCTCCCATGGACTATTACCCTCTGCATCACCAGGGTCCTAGGGTCGAAACCTCCAACTGGTACAAAGCGTATAAAGCCATCATCATCGATGTGGCTGACGAGAAATCCTATGGTATCCATGTGTGCTGAAAGCATTACACTAGGTTCTTCTCCATGCTTCACCCCTATAACATTACCCATAGCGTCGACGCTAACCTCGTCGACGAGAGAAGAGAGTTGATCTATGACATACTTTCTTATTTTTTCCTCTCTACCGGATACACCAGGAGTGGTAAGCAGACCGCGCAAAAGAGACTCGTTCATCAAAAACCTCCAACTTAAGATGTATAGACTTCCTCTCCACCTACGTAGGTAGCGAGTACCTTCGTCTCCGGCAAAGCTTCGGGATCACAATGTAAAGGATCACATGACACTACTGCAAAATCTGCAAGCATGCCAACGTCAATGACACCCTTTATAGATTCCTCCCCAGAAGCATAAGCGGCACCGAATGTATAGGCGCGCAGTGCATCATAAACTGATATCCTTTCCTCAGGATACCATCCATTTGGAGCGTACTCATGCCTGCGCCTTGTAACAGCCGCATATATTCCGACAAAAGGATCTAGGGTTTCTACAGGGCAATCTGAGCCAAAGGCCAAGCTTGTTCCCTGGGCTAACAGACTTTTCCAAGCGTAGGAAAACTTCCCCCTATCACCAAGCAGCTTGTCTACAGTCATCATATCAGAGATACAATGAATGGGTTGCATCGAGGCTATTATCCCTAGCTGTGCGAGTCTAGGAAGGTCATTAGGATGGAGGTGCTGTACATGCTCTATCCTGTTTCTGAAGCCTCTGAAATTCGTGTCAATTCCAAAGTTGTATTTGAATGCATCTAGGACGTTCCGATTAGCCCTATCTCCAATGGCATGTATAGCACAAGCGATACCGTTATTGTTGGCCTTATATATACCTTCCTTCAATTCCTCAAGACTCATTACCTCTATTCCAGTGTTACTAGGATCATCTAAATAGGGCTCGAGCATTGCAGCAGTACGAGAACCTAAAGCACCATCGGAGAAGAATTTAACGGGCCCTATCTTGAACCATTCATCACCATGCCCGGTCTTGAGGCCTTGCTCTATAGCAGTTTCCAGATAGTAAGCTGGTATAGTTTTATATACTCTAAACCCAATCTTCCTGTTAGAGGATAGCTGTTTATAAGCCTCTATAGCATCTACACCGTCAAAATCATGTATAGAAGTGATACCTCTGGAGAGCAGCTTATAAGAGGCTTTCGCTATAAGCTCAGGCAGCTCCTGAGAGTAATCCGGTAGAAGATGATCTATCAAGTCTTGAGCATTCTCTAGAAGCCAACCAGTAGGTTCTCCTGACTCATCTCTAGCTATTTCACCGCCTGGAGGCGCAGAAGTATCTCTAGAGATTCCTGCACGCTCTAACACAAGAGTATTGACCCATACAGAGTGGAAATCTCTGCTAAAGAGTGCCACTAAGTGGTCAGGAGCTATGTTATCAAGATCTCGCCTAGTGGGTGGTCTATTGACATCTTGCCAGTTATTCATCGTCCAGCCACTTCCAAGTAACCAAGAACCTGCTGGGAGAACTGAAGCTCTCTGTGCCACCTTCTGTAGAGTGTCTTGCAGCGAATTAACTTCAGAAAGATCAAGCCAATCCTGTTTTTTCGAGAACTCAGCAAAATGAATGTGACTATCCGTCAATCCAGGTATTACGTAGTATCCCAATAGATCTACACTCTGGAAACCAGTACCAAGTACACTCTCACAATCATCTCGAGAGCCCAGAGCAACTATTCTGCCATCCTGAACAGCAAGAGCCTCGACAACTTCCTCTTGGGATCTAAGTGTTAGGAAGCGAGCGTTGTAGAAGAGCTTCTTACCCATACACATACCTCAAGTTAAATCACCTAGGCATTCTATATCCCCGTTTACCGCAGTGTAAAGCGATCAATGTCTAAGATATTTAGGTAAAATTATGAACAGTAAACG
>JBHORE010000238.1:0-3698 GCA_042408415.1 Thermobaculum sp. | reverse complement strand
GGTGCCAGGCTGGTGGCTCTTCAGATCGGTGTACTACCTGCCGACCATCCTGTCGGCTGCGGTAGTGGGCATGCTCATGAAAACCATGTTCTCTCCGGTGGGCGCAGTGAACCAGCTGCTAAAGGACCTCGGACTAGGTTTTCTAACGACCGAGTGGCTTAGCTCCACACCCACGGCCTTCATGGTGCTCATACTGGCGTTCTACTGGCAGACGCTCGGGCAGGGAGTACTGATATTCCTCTCGGGGCTGGCCAACGTATCAACCGAGCTGTTCGAGGCAGCACGCATCGACGGAGCCAGCTGGTGGCAGAGGTTCTGGAAGGTCACATTGCCGCTGCTCGTGCCCACCATAGCCTACTTCGTGATCATCAACGTGATATGGATCTTCGTCGGCCTGTTCGCCCTCGTGTACACGGTCACTGGTGGCGGGCCCGGGTACTCTACGACTCCGATCGACTACATGATCTACCTGAAGGCATTCCAGGTCGGGGACATGGGCTACGCCTCAGCGCTGGCGGTGATCCTGTTCGTGATCGTGGCCATAGTTTCAGGCGTACAGCTAAAGATTTTCGACAAGCTCACTACGGAGTAGACGCATGATCAGAGCAAGCGCTTTTCCCCACAGAGAGCAGGCTTGGAGATGGTTGATCTCCCTGATCCTCACGCTTGTGGCGGTGGTAGATCTGTACCCGATCTTCTTCATGGCGGTCAACACCCTGAAGACGAACGTCGAGTACCTCACCAATCCGCTGGGGATGCCGAGGCACTGGACCTACCTGGATAACTACATAGGTATGTTCTACTGGTTCGATCTGCCAAGGCTGTTCTTCAACACGCTGCTGTACATCCTGTTGGCCGCAGCCCTGTCCTTGGCCATCTCTATCCCTGGGGCATTCGCCTTAGCCAAGATGAACTTCCCTGCAAGGGGCTTCTTACGGATGGCGATCATCTCCACGCTCATCATCCCAACCATAACGTTCATAATCCCCAACTACCTGCTGATGTCCAAACTGGGGCTGGTGGACCACTACTTGTCCGTCGTGCTGCTATGGGGGATCACTAGCGTGCCTGGGACTATCTTCCTGCTCAGCGCTACCATGAGGGGCATACCGAACGAGGTGCTGGAGGCAGCGAAGGTGGATGGTGCTGGCTTCCTGCAGACCCTCCTCTGGCTGGTGATGCCGCTCAGCGTGCCGGGCATCATCACCGTGCTGATATTCAACTGCACCGGCTGGTGGAACGACCTGCTTCTGCCCCTGATATTCCTCCAGTCAGACAACAAGATGACCATCACGGTCGCGGTCGCCACCATAGTCGGGAGGTATAGCAGCGACTATCCGCTGCTCATCACTGGACTGCTGCTAGCGTCTATTCCCCCCATGGGCATCTACGTCCTGATGCAGCGCTACATCAGGCAGGGGCTGGTGATAGGATCTATCAAGTAGGAGCTGAGATGGTAGCTGTAGATGTAAGGGTGGACCTGGAGTCCCAATACCAGGAGATAGAGGGCTTCGGGGTCAACATCAACCCCGTCTCCCACTGGAGAGATGGCAAGCTGGCTCCCGTGCTGGACACGCTGGTGGACGACCTGGGAGCCAGCATCTTTCGGCTGGACCCTTACGGCACGACCGACTGGATAGATCCGATGGGCGATCTCGGCAGAAGCGCCCTCAACCGGATAAATTACGAGGTAGCGTACAGGTCACCACCTTTCGGAGAAGCCTGGGAGACGGCCCGCTAGTTGGCGAGCAAGGGTGCGACTATCCTCTTGAACGTCAGCGGCCGGGTACCCAATTGGATGTGCGACGAACAAGGTCGCCTCACCGACATCAAGGCCTACTGTGAGCTGTTGGTGTCACTGGTAGACTGGGCCAGACACAAGGAGGGTCTGCCAGTAAAACTCTTCGGTCCCTTCAACGAGACGGACCTTGGCCTCCCAGAGGGCCCCAGCGCGGGACCCCAGATCGTGGCCGAGGCGACGGCACTGCTTGCCGCTGGGCTGCGGGATTTGGGGCTAGGGGACGTCAAGCTGGTGGTGGCCGACCAGGGCAGATATAACCTAGACTACATCCAGGCCATAGCTCGCGAGCCCGCCGCCCGGGACGCGGTAGGCGTGGTCGGGATGCACTGCTACTCGGATATACCTCTAGACTCCGTAGGCCGCTTTATCCAAGATCTTGACCTGCCATGGAGATACTGGTTGACTGAGTACGGGGACCTGGACCAGACCGGAGAGAAGGAATGGGAAGTAGCGGTGGCCTCCACACGCCGCCTCTTGCGAGGGCTTCAAGATGGTGCCCAGGCAGCCTTGGTATGGGACGCCTACGATAACTACCATCGCCACGATGAGTCCTGGAGCATATATGGCCTGCTGCGCACTGCCCTGGGCCGATACCTCCCCAAGAAGAGGTACTACGCCGCCAAACAGATCTACAGGTTCGTGCGTGCGGGGGCCCGCAGGGTGGCGGTGACCACCAGCTACCCAGGGGTAACTTGCCTCGCGTTCACCCACGCAGAGGGTATCACCATTGTCGGCCTCAACGAGGGACAGGATCACATCTCCCTGCGCCTCGCGCTTGAGCACGCAGACGAAGCGTCCCTGGGAGGCAGGGAGTGCTCGATTTGGGCAACGACCAGGGAGCTGAACTGCGAGATGCTGTACAGGTTTCCGCTCTCTCGGCAGCTGCAGCTGCACGTACTGCCCGAGAGCATCTTCACCGTCACCTCCTGTGCCCCATGAGGGAGCACTCTACCTGTAGTGCTCCCTCATGGCCTCATGCCCTGGCAGGCTAAGTATCTCCTCAACCAACTTAGCTGCCTGCTCTTCGGAGCGGGTCCATGGGTCCATGAGCACTAGCTGGCGCAGCAGCTCCAAGCTACCGTGCTCGTAGGCTGCAAGCTCCATATTGACCGGAGCTACCCTGTCGCGAAGTATGTGGTCGATGACGTGTCCGGGCAGGCCATCAGTGTGCACGGGCTCAAGGCCTCGCCTGCTCGCCAGCAAAGGCACCTCCACGGCGATATCCCTCGGTAGGCCCGGCACGAACTCGTGCGTGTTCGGCACGTTCCCTATGAGCACCCTGGGCACATCAAAGTACAGCGACTCCATCATAGGCACCATGACCTCGCCCGAAGCCTTCGGAGGGAAATGATCGATGAGCCTGGCGTTTGGATCAGCTGCCAGCTGGGCCATCTGCCTAACTTTGCTCTCCCCCCACTGGAAATAGCGCTGCCACCAGCCTGCCGGGTCCTCCCGCCAGCACCGCTCGACCTCCTCGCTGGTATGGTACCACCAGGGCCATGATCCGCCTCCCGGGGTGCAGGTGTCGCCTATAGGGAACACCCCGAACCTGCGGTAGAGGTCGATGGCCTTGGGCCCGAGATCATCGCTCCAGCCACAGTTCTCCCAATAGGCTGGAGCTTCTTGCGCTATCCAGTCCTCGAGGAGAGGGAAGACATCCTGACCGTTATGGTAGATATGCGTCAGCCAGACGTGGTGGTTGACCCCAGGCACCTGGAAGGTGAGCTTGTCTCTGTCGAGCTTGAGCACATCTGCCAGGTGATACACGCCGGAGAAACCGTGGCATAGGCCGACCATCTTGACTTGGGGGTACTTGCGGGACAGATAGGTTATGCCAGCCAGGACCGGATTGGCTACTTCTAGGTACCAGGCATCGGGGCATAGCTCCATAACGTCC
>JBHORE010000234.1:0-13053 GCA_042408415.1 Thermobaculum sp. | reverse complement strand
GTAAGCTATTTCGGGTTGATAGCCTGCTTCTACTAGAGTCTCAAATCCGGCCTTGATCAGTGCGCTAACACCACCACAGAGCACTGTTTGCTCACCAAACAGGTCAGTTTCAGTCTCTTCTTTAAATGTGGTCTTTAGCACCCCTGCCCTGGTACATCCTAGTCCTTTGGCATATGCTAAGCCTGTCTGTTCGGCCTGGCCACTAGCATCCTGATATACAGCCAGCAGTGCTGGTACCCCTATTCCCTGAGTGAACAGGTTACGCATAATGTGGCCGGGGCTCTTTGGGGCTACCATGACTACATCAACTTCTGCGGGAGGTTTCACCTGTCCGTAATGGATGCTGAAACCATGCGCAAACATCAGCGTCTTTCCAGCTCTCATTGCTGGCGCTATGGATTCCTCATACACTTTCTTGTGTATAGTGTCGGGGATGAGCATCATGATAATATCCGCAGCTTCTGCTGCCTCTGCTACGGATCTAACTTCCAAACCGTCGTTCCGAGCCTTTTCTGCGCTCTTGCTACCTTCATGTAGTCCTACTATTACATTGCAGCCGGAATCGTGCAGGTTTAGAGCGTGTGCATGCCCTTGACTGCCATAGCCAATGATCGCTATGAGCTTATCCTTGATAATGTTTATGTCAGCATCTGCATCGTAGTAAACTTGTGCCATAAATCTCCCTCTATCGAAATTTTTAGGCGCTGATGGCGCTTCTCTCAGCCGAAGATGTATCTGCCATGTCTCTTGCCATTGCTACTCTGCCAGTCCTTACCATTTCAGTTATTCCAAATGGCTCGAGTAGCCTCACTAAGGAATCTACTTTGGATTCTGACCCTGTCATCTCCAGGGTTATAGAGTGATGAGAGATATCTATAACTTTAGCTCCGAAGAGCTTTGCGAGCTCGGTAACCTCTGTTCGCTTGGTTCCATCCGCCGCGACTCTTATCAGAGCCAGCTCTCGCAGGAGAGGAGCACCTTCGCTTATGTCTTTGACCTCAATGACTTCTATAAGTTTGGATAGCTGCTTTACTACTTGATCTACCTCGGAGGCGTCTCCGTTGACTACTATAGTCATGCGGCTAACACCTGGCTTTTCTGAGTGGCCTACTGCCAAGCTCTCGATGTTGAAGTTTCTCCTGCGGAAGAGGCCAGATATACGAGTTAGGACTCCAGGATGATCTTGTACCAGTGCTACGAGTGTTCTCCCTTGAGTACTCATTCATTTGCCTCCGGATCCAGGATCATAGTCTTGACAGATCCTCCTGAGGGAACCATTGGATAGACGTTCGCTTCCTGCTCTATCTCAAAGTCCAGGATCACGCAGCCAGGTTGGCTCATGGCCCACTCGACTGCTGCTTCTACATCCTCCTTGCGAGTGACCCGGCGCCCCTTGGCGCCATAGGCCGTTGCGATCAGGGAATAATCGGGTGATGAAATCCTGGTCTCGGAGTAATTCCTGTTATGGAAGAACTCTTGCCACTGCCTGACCATTCCTAGATAGCCGTTATTTATGATGGCTACCTTTATATCCAGGTTTTCTTGGACGATGGTCCCTAGCTCCTGGATGTTCATCTGGATACCGCCATCACCAGCCACCACCCATACCGGATCTTCTGGGCATCCTGCTTTCACGCCCATGGCGGCCGGAAGCGCATAGCCCATAGTTCCCAGTCCGCCGGAAGATATATGACTGTTGGGCTTTTCCCAACCATAGAAGCGAGCCGCCCACATTTGATGCTGCCCTACGTCAGTTACGATACGAGCTTCCCCATTGGTGGCCTTCTTAATTGCCTTCAGGACATCATAAGGGCTGATCTTGGTGGTCTTCATGACAGAGCGCTCTGGTTTCTCGCGGCGCTTTATCTCTTCAAGCCAGCTGGAATGCTCCTTCTTTGATACCAGCTCCGTCAGCTTGGCGAGAGCTTCCTTCGCGTCGGCGACTATACCTACTTCTGGCTTTATGTTCTTTCCTATCTCTGCCGGATCTATATCGATGTGGATGAACCTGGCGTTAGGAGCGAACTCCTTGAGGTTACCAGTTACTCGATCGTCAAACCTCAATCCTACACCTACAATCAGATCTGCCTCATCTATGGCCAAGTTCACGTGAGCAGGACCATGCATACCGGGCATCCCTAGTGCCAATGGGTGGTTCTCTGGGAAGGCACTTAGTCCTAGCAAGGTAGTTATGACCGGGATGCCGGTTTTCTCTGCAAATGTACGAAGTTCATCATAAGCCTTAGAAATGATGATTCCGTGCCCTGCCATAATGAGTGGTCTTTGTGCCGAGTCGATTATTCTTGCAGCTCTTATATATTCATCTGTGTACGTAGAGCCGTTATCGGAGTTACGCTCCTCCCAAGTCTTCTCGGGTGGAGTGTACTCTCCCTCCTCGAACTGCACGTCCTTAGGTACGTCTATGAGCACCGGGCCCGGCCTGCCTTCACGAGCTATTCTGAATGCCTCGTGTATAACTTCTCCTAGCGAGTTCGCTGATGTTACTAGAAAGTTATGCTTTGTGATAGGTAGAGTTATACCTACTATGTCCGTCTCTTGGAAAGAGTCATGACCTATGAAAGGTCTAGCGACTTGTCCGGTTATGGCTACTATGGGTACGGAGTCCATGTAAGCTGTTGCTAAGCCAGTTACAAGATTGGTTGCGCCAGGGCCAGATGTAGCTACGCACACACCTACCTTACCAGTTACCCTGGCATAGCCATCTGCTGCGTGGGCTGCGCCCTGTTCGTGACGGACTAATACGTGGTGGATTGAGGGGTACTCAGGTAATACATCGTAGAACGGCATTATGGCTCCGCCTGGATAACCCCATATGATTTCTACTCCCTCATTCACGAGGGCTTCGCACATGATCCTGGCGCCACTGAGCTTCTTGGTTTCCTTCTTCTTGGTTTCTTCTATCTTGGGTTTATCAATTGTAATAGCCATGTCCTCCGTCCCCTTTCAGATATTTGGTACCTATAACTTGAAAGCCTCCCTTTGTTGGGAGGCTTTCTTATCTAAGCAATTTATGTGTTTGAGGTCAGCCTCCCGAGATATTTGCTGCTCTAAGGAGCACAATAAGTCCTAGTACTAGAAGGCTAAGGATAGCCTTCTGCAAGGCGAAGATGATATCAACTTGTGTTTGTACCTGTATTCCAAGCATTTCAAAGCTCTTAAGCCAGAAGCCCCCGTCCCTCAAGGGACGGGGGCTTCCCGTGGTACCACCCTTGTTGCCGTCACATTATTGGTGACGACCACTCGTATGCGCTAACGGGCGCTAGCCGTTCGGCCCTACTAAGATTTCAGGCCGACCGCTCCAGGGCGAGTTCGGGAGATTACAGCGTCCGAGTCACACCAACCCTCGGCTCTCTGAGCGCTTCCTCTTCCCTACTACTCCCTTTCGCAGCGTTTGTTTTTGTAAAGCTGAAAAGAATGTAACACACTAGCTCCTGGGCTGTCAAGTGTTTCTGCGTTTTTCTGCGTATTTTCTCGGGAATTTAGTAGATGTATAGCCTTTGACCGCACCTACAGTAATTCCTTCTATAAAGTACCTTTGGGCTCTAAAGTAGAGGACTATTATAGGTATAGTCATGAGTACAGCCATGGCCATCATCATGTTCCATTTGGGGGCCTCAGCTCCACCTGCAAGTGACTTATTGAACTGATAAAGGCCTAGTGGTAGAGTAAATTTCTCCGGAGTGCTCAGGTAGATTAGGGGTGAAAGGAAATTGTTCCAGTTACCTGTGAAGCTGAGAATGGTAATTGCTAGCAAGGCTGGCCTGACCAGGGGCAACATTATGTACCCGAATATCTGCAGTAAATTCCCTCCGTCTATAATGGCTGCCTCTTCTATGTCCCTAGGTATAGTTAGGAAGAATTGCCTTAGCAGAAAGATATAGGCAGGTCCCCATGCAAATAATGACCCTACAGTAAGTGGGGAATAGGTATCGTATCTTCCTAACCATCTGGCCCATATAATAAATGATGGTATCAGCGTAATGATGCTTGGGAGCATCATGGTCGCCAGCATGATGCTAAAGAGTACACCTCGACCAGGAAACCTGAAGCGCGCGAATCCGTAAGCTACAAGTGCCGAGGTAATGATCTCACCCAATATGGCCAGTAAGGTGACGAATACGCTGTTAGCGAAATATCGAGCTAGTGGAACTAGTTGCCATACCTCTATATAGTTGCTCCATTGTATTGGTTCTGGGAACCATTGTGGTGGTATAAGAAACAGGGCAGTATCGGTCTTGAGCGACGTTGCAACCATCCAGTAAATAGGGATTATCACTACCGATAGTCCAAGCAATAGTACAGCGTACACGAGGATCTTGATAGCAAAACTCTGAATCTTATAGAGGTAGGTTGGCTTCTCAGTAGCACTTGTTCGTGCTGTGGTCGTAGTTGCCATAGTTCTATCTCCTCTCCCCTTCGTAGTAGACCCATAGGGCGGAGCTTCTGAATACTAGCGCTGTAAGGATAAGTATTATCAGGAGCATGAGCCAGCTCAAAGCGGATGCGTAACCCATTAGTGCTCTTGTGCCGAATGCGTACTGGTATACAAGTACCTGCAGGAATGTACCGGTGGCTCTGGGTAAGTTGATGAATACTCCTGGTTCGAACGTCTTGACTGCGCCTATTATTCCCAAAACCAATGTGTAGAACAGTGTCGGACTGACCATCGGAAGGGTAACGTGCCAAAACTTAGCCCAAGCCCCTCCGCCATCTACAGCTACGGCCTCATAGAGCTCCTTAGGGATGTTCTTTATACCTGCTAACAAGATCACGGTGTTAGCACCAAATACTCCCCAGAGACTCATGATTATAAGCCCAGGTAGGGCATAGGTAGGATCCGTGAACCAGCTGGGCTTTTCCATTCCAATCAGGTTATAGATAGGACTTAGTATTTGGTTGACTAGGCCGTTGGTCGATAGTAACCAGATCCAAAGCACTAGGGTGGCCACCGTGGGTATGACCGCAGGTAGATAAAACATAGTCCTCCAGAAGCCTATAAAGCGTACATCCTCGCGTGCCAGCACCATAGCTATCAACAGAGCTAATGTAAGCCCTAGGGGCAAGCTTATGGCCCCATATAGTAGTGTCATTCTAAGAGAAGGCCAGAAATAAGAACCCCTCTCCAAGAGATTCTTATAATTTTCCAGCCCCACCCATCTAGGAGGTTGCAAACCGTTGAAATCTGTAAAGCTGTAATAGAGGGATGCCAGGATTGGATAGGCGGTCCATATTATGAACCCTAGTAGCCAGGGTACAATCAGTGTATATCCAGAAGCTGTTTCGGGCTTGACGCCGAACCTCCTGAGAATGTTATAGGTTAGATACATCGCACTGCCTATCAGTGCTGCGGCAATTAGATAGTCCGCTAGAGTACGAGCGTAGTCGGATAACATATCTGCTACCTCTTGCTTTGGTTAGGTGAGCAGGGGCCGGTTTGTTATGGCCCCTGCAATATGGATTCGAGCTCAGGCCTGACTTTCTTAGCCAGTTCCTCGGGAGTGCCTTTCCTATGGAAGAGCGGGTCGAGGAACTTTTCTGAGAAAGTAGTATCCCACTCGGACTGCTGCGGAACTACCCTGAACGTTCTCATGTCCTGTGCTGCTTTGATTATTACATCAGCTGATTTAGCCTTTTCAGGCACAGCCTGAGTTATCGTTTCCTTATTAGCCAAGGACTTCCTGGGTGCTAGTACCTTCCAGTGATGGATACCGTCAGTTAGGTCAAGCAAAGCTTGGCAAGCAGCTTCAGGATTAGCTGTCTTAGCGTTGATAGCCATTAACCCGGTCCAGGCGAATGTAGTCCTACTCTTGGGTCCCTTAGGAACCAGGGCTGCTTTCATTTCAGCAAACTTTGGATCTTTCGTATGAGCGTAATCTAGGTCATCTGCAGCTCCACCGAAGAACATCGCTACCTTGCCATTCTTGGCGAGGTCTGCGAATCCTTGCTCGGCTATTACGTTCTCAGGTGCTGCGTACTTAGGGTTGTAGACGATCTCCTGATAGAATTTCTCTGCTTGTATGGCTTCTGGTGAGTCTATCGGAGAATGCTTCAGATCCTCGCTTATTACATCTCCTCCCGCCTGCCATATAAACATCTGGATGGGCGGCCAACCGTTGAAAGCTGTTCCATATATCCCCTTCTTGGGATCTGTCAGTTTGGCTGCTGCTGCTTTGAAGTCGTCCCAAGTCCAGTTCTCGTTGGGCTCCTCCACGCCAGCTTCCTTGAATAGCTTGGGATTGTAGTAGAGGACTACGGGCTGAGATATCCAGGGCAGTGCGTACAGCTTGCCCTCGAACTTGCCGACGTCAAGTATGCTCTCGAAGTAGTCATCCAGCTTGGCAGCTGGCTTATCACTATGCTCCTGCACACATTGAGTGAGATCCATAAGCGCGCCCCGCTCAGCATATCCAGGAACGTATTCCTGAGAGAGCCACATCAGATCTGGGCCCTTACCTCCGCTTATAGTCGTTTGTAGCTTTGTATAGTAATCCGCTGGCTGGGGCTCATGTACTATCTTGTAAGTGTTGGACTTAGAATTGAGCTTATCTATGATAGCCTGGAGTTCCTTGGATTCATCTACACCTGCCCAAGTTGATAACCTAATAGTTACTTTCCCTTGGTTACCTGAGTTTCCTTGTTGCGGGGTGCTTGCTGTTCCACCACCACCGCAAGCCGTGACAACAAGTGCGAGTACTAGGAGCAAGTACACCTTGAACCTACCTAACATAATTGTGTCTCCTTTCGCTTTGTTTTTCAGTTGTTGCAAACTATTAGATGTAAAGGCGAAAAAGATGAAGCGGTCTTTGAACGAGGCCACAAGGGCCCTAGCACTCTTTATGCCACAGTGTACGAATACGAAATGGTTTTAGAAGGATTCTAAAATTGGGTTTGGGCCAATGAGATTCTACTACAAAAGTAGACTGTTCGCATGTTGACAGTTTATGGTTTGAGTTTGGTTGCCAATACTAGACCTGTAGAGCAGGCCAGCTTTACAACAACAAGATCGCTCCTGCTTGTAAGCTCATTTAATAGCCACCTGACGCTTGCCTCGTGTCCTTCTGGCCAGTTAGGTTGAGGCAGCATGTCATCTACTAAGTAGATGCCTCCAGGTTTGAGTATGCTTAGAGCCTCGCTTAAGTGGCTATATTTGCCAGGCCATGAGTCAGCAAATATTAGGTCAAACTCTTCGTGCTGGTTTTGCTCTAGCCAGGTTCCTGCATCTACTAAGTGGAATGTGACTCTAGGATCGTTTCCAAGATACTTGCGAGCTATGAAGGCGAATTTCTCCTCTTTCTCTAGGGTTATCAGGATAGAATCTTGGTCCATGCCTTGTAGTAGCCAGGAGGTAGCAATCCCGGTTCCAGTTCCAATCTCAAGGAATCTACCTCCTGGCTTGGAAGCGGCAAGTGCACGTAGTAGTGAGCCCATCACGACGTCCGAACCCATGGTAAACCCAATCCGGTGGGTTTCTGCCAGCATCTTGGGTAGTACCTCTGGTGTATTGGACTCTGATGCAAAGTAATCTTTGATATCCACCCGTGCACCCTTGTGCGTCTTACTGACTAGCTGAGTTGAGCTGGTCTAATAAGTTATTAAGATCATCTTCGCTGAAGGCTCCACCACTGAAGTTTACAAGTGCTCTAAGTGGCATGTATCTTAGAAGGGCCATTATCATTTCACTGTTGAACTCTCCTGATGAAGCGAATGGTGTGTTCGCCAATCCATGCTGCATCATCTGGTTGAAGATAGCAGCAGCTTTAGGATCCTCCTGCAGATCTCCTATCAATGAGTTGCGATGGTATCTCTTGGGTATTATCTGTGTGGAGTCGACGTGAACGATCTCGGTAAGGACGATATCTCTGGAGGATCTCCCTACGCAGATCTCAAATTCTCCTGCCTCCACGTACCAATCGCTAAGGTCCACATTGTAGTAAGCAAAAGACCTTTTGTTCAACGTGAAATTAACTGTTTTCTCTTCTCCTGGCTGCAGCTCCACCTTCTCAAAGCCTTTGAGCTCTTTCTCGGGCCTTCTAACGCTTGAAGCTAGATCTCTTACGTAGAGCTGTACTATTTCCTTCCCGGCGAGTTTTCCAGTATTTCTAACAGTTACTTGTACGTTGAGGGTTTCGTTATCTTTGAGGCTCTTCTTGTCTACGGATAGATCACTGTACTCAAATGTGGTATAGCTTAGACCATGACCGAACGGGAACAAAGGCTGGATTTCTTTCGTATCATAATATCTATATCCAATGAATATACCTTCGCGGTACTCTACCTTGTCGTCTTCCCCTGGGAAGTTGAGGTATGAAGGGTTGTCACTCAACTTTTGTGGGAAAGTCTCAGCGAGTTTACCACAAGGGTTTGCTTCCCCAAATAGTATGTCAGCTATGGCACTACCAACAGCCTGTCCTCCAAGGTAGCACTCCAACACGGCGGGTACATTATGCAGCCATGGCATCTCTACAGGTGCACCGTTAGATAGCAGTACCACAGTATTTGGCTGGGATTCGCTCACCGCTTGAATAAGCTCCGAGTGACTCTTAGGCATCAACATGTGCGGTCTATCGTAACCTTCTGACTCATAGCTCTCAGGTAGCCCAGCGAAGACTAGTGCTACGTCTGCCTGAGAAGCAATTTGCTTGGCTTCCTCGATTAATATTGGGTTCACTTCGTCGCTTTCCAACTGATAGCCATCTGAATAGAGTAGCCTAACGGAATCACCTGCTGCCTTTTGGATCTCATCATAAGGTATGTCGATCCGAGTGGGGTTGACGTGGGAGCTGCCCCCTCCCTGGAATCTGGGATGTTTGGCGAACGCTCCTATAACTGCTATGGTTCCTTCTTTCCGGAGCGGTAGGATAGAGTTGTCGTTCTTGAGGAGAACCATGCTCTCCCTGGCAGCCTTTCTTGCTAGTTGATGGTGGGCATCAGCATCGTAGCTGAAGTTCTCTTTTCTATTGTCAACAGCTTGGAAGATTAGTTTCAGGATACGCTCAACTGCTCTATCCAAAACCTCTTCTGACAGCTCTCCAGAGCGAACGGCTTCAATGATCTTGCGGTCTCCAACGCCGCCGTTACCAGGCATCTCAAGATCTAGACCAGCCTCGAGCCCCTTTACCCTTTCGTTGACTGCTCCCCAGTCAGAAACAACTAATCCTTCATATCCCCAGTCTTCTCGCAAGACCTTCGTGAGCAGGTAATGGTTCTCAGAACAATAATCGCCGTTCAACCTGTTATAGGCACACATTACCGTCCAGGGCTTAGATCTCTTTACCGCTCCTTCGAAGCTTGCCAGGTAGATCTCTCGTAAGGTCCTTTCGTCAACTATTGCGTTGACCGACATCCTACGGTGTTCTTGATTATTAGCAGCAAAGTGCTTGATGGACGTACCGACTCCCTGGCTTTGTACACCTTCTATATAGCTGGCTGCTAACTCTGTAGAAAGAAAAGGGTCCTCAGAGAAGTATTCAAAGTTACGTCCACAGAGCGGAGAACGCTTTATATTTACCCCAGGACCCAAAATCACAGATACACCCTCTGCCTGACATTCCTCTCCCAGGGCGATGCCAATCTCTCTTACTAAGGATCTGTCCCAGGAGCAGGCGATAGTAGCTGCTGTTGGGAAACAAGTGGCAGGTACGCTGTCAAAGAAGTTTTGGCTCCCAGGGACTTGCTTTCGCAGTCCATGAGGGCCATCAGTCATGACTATAGAAGGTATTCCTAGTCTCTCTATAGGCTTGGTATCCCAGAAGCCTAGTCCTGAGCATAGGCTTGCTTTTTCCTCCAGAGTCATCTGGGAGATTAAAGACTTAGTATCTCTGGCCAACCTATTACCTCCAATAGATTTGGAATAAAATCTCCTCAAAGATTAGCGCAATACTTAAGGCAATATAAAGTAAACACTTATGCATAAATTTGCACTTATTATAAGCTTGAATAATATAAATACAAGATTCGTGCTGCAATTTGTCAGGAGCCTTTCCATTGAAAATCCGCAGGATGACACGAGAAGATATACCTTCGGTAAGGCATGTGGCGGAAGTTACTTGGCACCATACCTACAAGGATATAATCCCCGAGCATATAAGGACTGAGTTCCTAACCACCGCCTATTCGGATCGATCTTTGGCCTATAGAATGAGGAACAATGTTGTGCTGGTTGCTGAGGATGAGGGGAAAGTAGTGGGGTTCGCTGAGTTTACACCTATCCAAGACCCCTTAGAGGTGGAGTTATCTGCGATATATATCCTTCCCAACCATCAAGGTAAAGGTATAGGCACTCAGCTTCTCCAAGAGGGGATCAAGAATTTTCCAGATGCTAAGGTCATCAAGCTCAGGGTGGAAAGCAGGAATGCTCCCGCTAAAAGCTTCTACCTAGCCAAAGGTTTTTTACCTACGCGCGAATATAACATACTGATTCATGATTACAGCTGCGAGATTACCGAAATGGAAAAGCATTTGTGAAGTTACCGGAGCGTTTAGTATTTGAAGTTTCAACCAAAAGACATTGACCACGAAGATCTCATGCTTTTTATTAGCCTGATCTACGGACTGTCTGCTTTGAACCTTGAATTCCTTCCGAAAGGAGAGGATTCATGGTGTTACAAAGTTGTAACCACCACAGGAGACTTCTTATTGCAGCTTAGAAGGATAGTTGAAGATACAGCGTTGTGTAAGTTCGTTGAGTATGTTCGAATGTTGCATGACTCAGGGTTCAAACCAGCCGTTGTTCCGGTTGAGACTCTTGAGGGTTGCCTGCTGGGCCAATATAAATCCTATTGTGTTCTACTTTATCCGTTTATTGGGAGCGGCAAAAGTTTGTATGATAAAACGCAGTCATCTACTTCGTTAGAAGGAATTCTTCTAGATAAAGTTGCCGAAATAATTGCTAGCTGCACTCAACTAAGCTCTCGATTCCAAAGCGAGATGTATTTGAAAACCCCTTTGAGTCAAGGATAATGAATAATTTTAGGGTCATAACTAGTAACTCAGAGGGTAGTCGAATTCAGGGCATGCTCCAAGAACTGATAAGAAATAATTTTGACGATGTTCTGGACACAGCACGCTACACAAGCCTTCTGGGAAGAATTCTCGCCAAAGACCAAGATGATTTTGTACTGACCCATGGCGATCCCAATCTGGCCAACCTTATCCTTGGGGGTGACAATCACATATATCTGATCGATTGGAGCAGCATCTCTATGGGTGCACCGGAAAGAGATCTGTCATTCTATATCGATCTAGATTGGCCAATGTTCTGGAATGTGTATAAGTCTCTAACTGGAAGAGCTAAGTGCTTACTCCAGAGATTCAAGTTCTACAACTACCTGTGGGTTCTCCAAGAGATAGCTGATTATACCTCACGCATTTTAGGAACCAATGAGATTCTTGAACAGGAGTGTGCCTTGGATGAGCTCCGGTCTTACCTACCCGTACCTCATGATCAAATCAATGCCAGGCTTGAGTTCTTAGCACGATATGCGATGTAGATAATTGCTTGCATTACCATCCACTGGACATTTTAAAAACACACAGCTACACTTTTGCTAGTGGAAGCACCTTTATATTTCTGAATGATCAACGATTGGAGTTTTTGTTCCTATGCCCGAGCAATATAAGGATGTTTTACCTAATGGCTTGACCGTTCTTGGAGAGAGACTCGAGGGTGTTAGATCTCTGGCTTTGGGCTTTATAGTTGGAGCCGGGAGCTCTTATGATCCTGATGATAAAAGTGGGCTCGCCCATTTCACCGAAACCATGCTTCTAGAAGGTACTACCAACAGGACCTCTCGTCAGATAAGCGATTCGCTTGACTCCCTGGGAGTAAGCTACGGTACCTCCTTGGATGCCGAAACTATAGGACTCTCGGGGGTGATGGTTAGCTCCAGACTGGAACCTGCGTTGGAGATATTTGCAGATATACTTCAGAACCCAAGCTTCCCAGAAGATGAAATGGAGCAGACCCGATCTTCCATATTGCAGGAGCTTCGGCGCGAAGAGGACGAACCTATGGTAAAGGTTCGGGATCTCCTGCGGAGGGTCTATTACGAGGGACATCCCTATTCCAAGAGGCCAACAGGAGAGCCGGATGTTATAAGTTCCCTTTCTTCTGCTGACTTGAGAGAATATCACGCATCTTACTTCAATCCCGCCAATACAGTCTGTGCAGCAGCTGGGGATCTAGATTGGGATCTGTTCAGGTCTCTGGTAGAGAAGTTTCTTGGCAGCTGGAAACCTGGAACCAAGGCTCCCGAGATAGGCCCACCTAACCCTCGTCCACAATTGTATGTGGAAAATCAGCAGACTCAGCAAGAACATATCGCTGGCGCGGCGCCAAGTGTTCCATTCGGACATGACGATTATTATGCTGCTATTATTGCTGCCGAGATCTTGGGTGGAGGCATGAGTAGCAGACTCTTTGTAGAAGTGCGTGAGAAAAGAGGGCTGGTATATTCAGTGGGCGCCTCTTATTCTCCTAGTAGGTATCAAGGCTCATGGAGAATATATGCAGGGACTACCCCTGAAAGGGCTTCTCAGACTTATAGTGTATTGATGGAGGAGCTGCACAAGCTAGACTCTGAGGGTGTATCCGAGGAGGAGTTTAGAAGGTTCCAGGCTCTAACGCGAAGCCATGTGCTTATGGCTGGTGAAAGCACGAGTGCAAGGCTGAGATCTCTCTTGACTTCATGGTGGTATGAGGGCAGGATAAAGCCGCTTTCCTACATACGTGAGAGGATAGACGCTGTCACTGTTGATCAGGTAAACAAGGTTATTAAGGATTGGCCTTTGAGCTCCAATTTGGTGTTGTGTGCTCTAGGCCCAAGTACAAAAGAAAGCTTGGTGGGGGAAAATGTCAGTAAGGTCTAATGAGCTGCTAGGAGTCGAGAAACTTCCCAACGGTCTGACGGTTGTAGGGCAGAGGATGCCCGGAGTAGAATCCGTAGCTATATGTTTCCACGTGCGTACAGGGTCCCGAGATGAGCCCCAGGACATAGCTGGTGTTTCCCACTTTCTAGAGCACATGATGTTTAA
>JBHORE010000088.1:0-12260 GCA_042408415.1 Thermobaculum sp. | reverse complement strand
CGGTACTTCCAGATGAGCTTCTGGAAGTCCGTCCTGCAGGTGGTGTTGGGTGGAGCGCTGGTGTTCGCCTCCGGCGTGCTCATAGGTAGCTCCTAGTGGTTGGGCCTCGCTCGCGGCGAGGCCCGCTCTTCTTTAGCTTTCATTAATATAGAGATAATTGGCCTCTTAACAAGTCCTGCTATGCTTCCGCATGGAGGCATAGAGCTATGTTAAGCAACGGCAAGGCTTTGATTTTGGGACTGGTGGACGAGGTCCTCAACTGCAGGCGTATAGACCAGCTAGAGCGCTACTTCTCTCCCCACGTTGTGCAGAGGGATCTGCCTCCGGGGCAGCCCGAGGGGCTTGAGGGCATAAGGGAAGCCCTCAGCAGGGCCTTCAGATTCTTTCCCGTGTTGCGGGTGGAGGTTGAAGATCTGCTTGAGGATGGGGACATGGTGTCTTACAGGACCCTTATCCGGGCGGTGACGCCCGCGGGCAGGAGGGTGACCCTTAGAGGGTACGCCGTCGACAGGATACGCGACGGCAGGATAGTGGAGCACTGGGAGTCGGTGACCCTAGAACCTTAGCAAGGGCGGACAAGCACCGAGGGGAGAGATCCTTAGGTCTCTCCCCTCAGCTGTAGGGAGGGGGTATGTCTCTAGCTCTCCTGCCTACGCTCGGTGAGCTTTTTAGTCGCGAGGGCCACAGCCGCCGCGGCGGTGCCCACGCCCAGCGCGCTCAGCAACCCCTTGGAGTCGTCGCCTGCCATGCCTCCCGCGCCGGTGCTCGGCATGCCTGCTAGGAGTGGCGACACGACCTTGAGCACCTGCTCCTTTGTGCGAACGCCGCCGTTCTCGTAGGTGGCGAAGGCGAACGGCACAGCGTATTCGTAGGATTCCTTCTCAATACCCATCTTGAGCTCGATCAGCCTCCAGGCCGTGGCGTGGTAGGCCTCCACGGAGTGGATCTGTACCGCGGCCGTGAGGTACGGGCTGCCCTGCAGGTTGGTCACTTGGCCGATGTAAGCGGACACCCCTACATCCTCCACTGTGCGCAGGAAGGATATGGCCTCGGCCTCGCTCTTGAACTTGGGCCAGTTGTAGCTGGACTGCCTCTTGACCGGCGTGCCACCGGCATCCATGATCACCTTCTCGAGCAGCACTACGTGCTGGTGCTCGTGGTAGGCGTATTCCTCGGCGTAGGCCTGAGCCTGCCCGGTGAGGATACCGGCCTTGACGATGTCATGGTAGAGCGCGTCCTCGAGGTGCTCGAGGGTGAGTGCGTAGTTGAGTACATCTAGATACTTGTCGCTCATCTTATTCCTCCTAGCTGATGATGGGGGCTATCTGCTTCTTGACCGTGGGCACGTCGTAGGACGGACCCAGGAAGTCCTGATAGCCTCCCGCGGGATTGATGTCGTTGAACCAGCGGAACGCGCCGTGGTGGCGAGCTTCCACCTGCTCTATCTGAGCGGCCGCGAACAGGTAGTCGGCGTTCTTGATCAGCTTCGCGGCACCGGTATAGGCTCCTACGCCGACTCCCTCGAGGGTCTCGGCGATCTTGAGGATGCCGGCCGCGCTGCTCGTATCGCCCACTGCCTCGAACTTGTAGTTGGCCAGCGGTCCCACGGGCTTGCCTCCCGCGGCCTTGATCGCCTTGGTGAGGAAGTCCACGTGAGCTATCTCGTGGTCGCGTACAGCCTTGGCCACCACCAGGGAGTCGCCAGACAGGCGAGCGTACTTGCCGCTCACCACCCACTTGTAGAAGGTGGCCTCGAGGTGCTCCAATGTGAGTGCGAAGTTGAGGATATCTAGGTCGCTTGCGTCCTGCAGCAGGTTCATCGCGTAAGCTCTGCCGTTGGCGATCGGGCTGCCGCCAGCAGCCATGACGGCCACCAGCCCCGCGGCCACAGCGCCGCTGGTCTTGAGGAAGTCGCGTCGCGAGAAGCCTCTGCGCTCGGTCTCCATGTTACCCATGGTTGTTTCTCCTTTCCCAATGTTGTATAGGTTGCATCCATGAGGGGTAGGGCCCTTTCCCTCCACACTAACTATACGCATAGGTTGGGAGTGCAGATTTAGCTATTTGTAAATTCTCTCAACTTGCCCCTCAGCGCCTGGGCGAACCTCTCAGGCTCATCCACGCTGAGGTGGAGCGTCTCGATCGGGGGAGTCCAGCTCAGGGCTCTCCGGAAGCTGATCGGGGAGGCTAGCCTCAGGCTGATGTCCGCCCTACCCCCCAGCAGCTGCCAGGCGGAGTGCCTGGAGGGATCCACGTAGAATCCCTCTCGCCTCCCCTTGACCTCGAACTTGCCAACCTCTAGGTGCACCACATCGGCATACCACACAGCTCCCTCGAGGAAGATGCCGGACCTGATGAGGAGATGGTCGTCCTCGAGCACATGAGGCAGCATCACGAGGGAGGCGTGCAAGCCTAGCACCCATATCAGGCCGTAGATGCTCAGCAGCAGAATGCTCCAGCGCAGCCATCTCCAGGGTATGAATAGCTCAGCTAACACTACCTCCACCGGCAGCTCGACCACGACCAGGAGGAGCAACCATGGGATGAAGGACCTGCGATGGTAGCTGAAGTACTGGGGGCCCCGGGGGCGTCGGCCCAAGAGCCAGCCCAGCAGGTGGACCCACATCCTGATCTCCAGTACGACCGCTCTGGCAGCGAGGTCTGGCATAACTGTCCCCAGGGTGTCCTCCATGGCTACCCACCAGGGCGTGCCTGCGGCCCTGCTGCTGCGGAACCTGCGTATCCCAGCCCACAGCCCGTACAGAGCCAACAAGCTCGCCGCGAGCTCGATAGCCACCACCACGGCTATGGCCTGCTCGAGCTGCGGCACGTCGAAGCCCACGAGCGCGAGCTCCACGAGTATCAGCGCCGGCAGCAACAGCTTGTGTGCTCGCTTCAAGCTCATCTTCGGATGCAGCAATTATACAGCGTCCCTACCTTGGGCCTTGACAGATGTTGAGTGGTTGGTGTACAATGCGGCACTTGCTCTGCATGAGAAGATACTTCAGGTTGCACCCTCCATGTCCTTCCGGGGCAGCTTCGCCCTGCGCGTTTCTATCTACCCTAGATCGCTGTCTATAAATACGATGTCTGATGGAGGGTATCATTGTCTGCTTACAGGTTGTACCTAATCTACAGCGGCGCTCTCGCCCTGCTGATTGCGGGGATCTACTCCCTGTCCAGCGTGTACAGGCTAGAGGTGGCACACCTGAACCCGCTCCAGCTCGTGCTGGTGGGCACCGCCCTGGAGGTCACCTACTTCGTCCTCAACCTCCCCACCGGCGTAATAGCCGACACCTACAGCCGGAAGCTATCGGTCATCCTTGGTACCTGCTTGTTCGGTGTGGGCGCGGTCCTGGAGGGGCTGCTGCCCGTGTTCGGATGGATCATGATCTGCCAGGTGGTACAGGGTGCTGCCTACACCTTCATAGAGGGCGCGCTCGAGTCCTGGGTGACGGACGAGGTGGGCGAGGAGAACGCCGGAGGCGCCTTCCTGCACGCGGGCCAGGTGGAGGCCGCCGCGTCCTTCGTGGGCATACTGCTGGGCGTGGGGCTATCGAGCCTGGAGCTGCGCCTACCTTTCCTGCTCGGGGGAGCGCTCTTGCTATCGCTGGGGGTGGCCTTGGTCTGGCTGATGCGTGAGAGCTTGCCTCCCCACAGCACCAGGCGGGCCCAGGTGGGGCTCCAGGGATATCTGGGGGCGGGGCTCCGAGATGTGTCGGATACGCTGCGCGGCGGCATGAGGGTGGTGCGCACCCGGGCACTAGCAGGCACGATACTGCTGGTG
Organism: Thermobaculum sp.; assembly: GCA_042408415.1. Classification (GTDB taxonomy): domain Bacteria; phylum Chloroflexota; class Chloroflexia; order Thermobaculales; family Thermobaculaceae; genus Thermobaculum. The sequence continues at coordinate 8,476 of JBHORE010000088.1, read as the reverse complement.
GCGGCCATGATGGGAGGCTTCAGCGAGGGCTTCGATCGGTTGTGGCAGCCGCACTTCATCCAGGACATAGGGCTGCCCGCGTTGGGCGGCCTCGATAGGCTGGTGTGGCTGGGGTTGGCGATGGCCGTCAACCCACTGCTGGCATCCCTGGTGCTCCGCAGCGTGCGCTCGAGCCTCTCGGACACGTCGCCCAAGACCATCATAGGGCTGCTCATGGGTACCGATGTCGTGATCATGCTGGGAGCTCTGGCCTTCGCGCTGGCGCCGAACTTCGCAGTGGGGCTGTTGGCCTACTGGGCTATGACCGTAGCTCGAAGAGTGCATCAGCCCCTGTACATGGCCTGGATCAACCATGGCATCGAGGGCAGAGTGAGGGCCACGGTGATCTCGGTCAGCGGGCAGGCGCACTCTTTGGGGGAGTTCCTGCTGGGTCCCGCCGTGGGCGGGCTGTCGACGCTGCTCTCCCTGCGGGTTGGGTTGGCTCTGTCGAGCTGTTTTCTCGCTCCACTGGTAGCGCTGTACGCTCGCTCTTTGGGTAAGGTGAGGAGCGAGGTACCAAGCACCGTGGACTAGAGCTGTGACATACTAGCTGTCACAACCCTTTGGTAGGGTTGTGAGAGATCGGGAGAAGGAGGTGGCTGTGAAGGCCGTCCTGACCGTCAGGGTGCCGGCCAAGCTGGATCCCGCACAGCGGTCTGAGCTGATAGCGCGGCTCCGTGCCCTGCTAGGGAGCTTGCAGTGCCGTTTGGAGGTGCAGTGCGACCCCGATAGCTGGCGAGCGGAGGCGGAGGGGTTGGGGGCGCCAGAACTGGAGCGTCCTGATATATTGGCCAGGGTGGAGATAGAAGTGCGCAGGTATCTGAGGGCGTTGGGAGCGTACCCGGTGTGCAGGGGAGATCTTAAGGCTCCACCAGATCCTGAGCCTTCCTACTTATTGTTCTTGCTGTTGCTGCGTGCTCAGGGTAGAGCTGGGGATCGCTACGCGGAGTATTGTGTGGCCACGGGGGTGCTGCATATTTACAGACCCCTTGCTCACCAGGAGGCTTCAAGGCTCAGGGAGGTGCTTGCGAGCACCTATAACAGGCAGCGCGTGCTCGAGGTCGTTGATGAGATCCACGCCCGGCAGTATGGCGATGCTCCCCCCTCGGCTCGGGAGCTGGAGGACATCTTGGCCGAGGTCTACGCTGTGGTAGGGGAGTATCCGGAGGTCATCGTCTGGGGTAACAAAGACCTGATGAACTTGGATGTTGAGTACTTAGTGGGAGGAGTCTCCTAGGTGCGGGTAACCAAAGACCTTATAGCCTCCAGGTGCTCGGCGTAGTGGTCGCAGGTGTTGCCCAGCACGTACTCCGCCAGGCAGGCATCGTTATCCTCGTACGGTCGATAGTCGAATAGGTCCTCCTCGGTAAGCTCTCCCAGCCTATCCATGAGCTTCGAGTGGGTGTCTCGGAAGTCCTGCAGGACCTCCGCCAGTGGACGATCCTTGTTGAGGACGTAGATCGCGTTATTAGCCTCTTCCGTACCGCTCTCGTAGGCCCGCTCGTCTATCCCCATGGCTTGGTGTCTGGGTTTGCCCTCTATCAGGGCTATGAGGCTCTTCTCCCATGCGCAGATGTGTGCTACGTGGTCCTTGATGCTCCATTCGCCGTAGGTTGGCGGCATCACCAATGTCTCGTAAGACAGGCCATCTACCAGCTTGTGCAGGGACTCCCAGCCCACCTGTACCTGCTCCAGTATGATCTCCTTACGACCCACAGTGTCCTCCTTTAGTGTCTCATAGTGTCTCAGGTATCCCAAGTGCCGATACCAAGTATATACTTATATTACTATGGATGCGCTGACGCAGCTGCATGCCGAGGTTCTGGCCTGCCGGCGGTGCGAGATGGAGGGCTTCCTTCCACAAGCTCGCCCGGTGGCCTATGGCCACATGAGCGCACGCGTGATGGTCATAGGGCAGGCCCCAGGGTTGCGCTCGATGATCGCTAGGAAGCCTTTCTCCGGCCCGGGGGGCAAGCTGCTGCGTGGCTGGATAGCTAGGGCCGGCATACCGCTGGAGGAGCAGGACAGGCGAGTGTACTTTACCTCGCTCACCCGCTGCTACCCAGGGAAGGCTCCCTCGGGGAAGGGCGACAGAAGGCCCTCAGCCCGCGAGGTCGAGCTGTGTGCGCCGTTCCTCCAGAGGGAGGTCGAGCTGCTCGATCCCGTGATCGTCCTGCTTGTCGGCTCGATGGCGATAGAGCGCTTTCTGGGCAGAATGCCCCTCGCGCAGGCCGTAGGGCAGCTGTTCCCCCGAGATGGAAGGTGGTGGGTACCACTCCCGCACCCTTCTGGCGTTAGTAGGTGGCTGAACGCCCCCGAGCATCGAGCGTTGGTGGAGAGGGCCCTGGAGAGGATGGGGGAGCTGCTATCCTCCCTTGGGCTGTAGGGGCTGCCCATGGTCAAGAAGATACTCCTGGTCCTACTGGTAATCCTGTTGCTGCTGCTGTGGTCGTACCCTGGCAGGGTGGCACTCAAAACTACCGGTATCGCCTTTGAGGTGTTTCCAAACTCACCTGTGTACCCCATGCGGGCTTTCACCCGTCCGCCCACTGTGGTGCGTACGAAGTTCCCCGTTGGACGAGCATCGTGGGATGCCTGGATCTACCGCCCGGCAGGTCAAGGCCGCTTCGGAGCACTCGTGTTCTACATAGGGATAGGGCCGGAGCATCAGAACCCCCACGTGGTGCGCCTATCGAGGGCGCTGGCGCGTGCCGGCGTGGTGGTGATGGTACCGGTGTCGCCCACCCTGTCAGCTTTCCGAGTGCGTCCGGGCGAGGAGGAGGGAGCGGTAGCGGCCTTCAAGTGGCTCAGGCAGAGACCCTACGTGGATCCCGACAGGGTAGGTTTCTTCGGCATCAGCGTCGGAGGCTCGATGACGGCCATAGCGGCCTCTGACCCGCGTATCTCCCAAGAGGTGCGGCTAGTGGATCTGTTTGGGGCCTACTACGACGCCCGCACGCTACTGTCGGCGCTCGTTACCCACGAGATCCAAGTGGGCGGCCAGTGGCGGGAGTGGCAGCCTTCGCCGGTGCCGCTGCAGGTGCTCAGGACCGAGCTGCTGTCCTACCTCTCGGAGGGGGACAGGCGGGCCATCCAGCTCCTACTGGACGGCAAGGTGCACACGGTGCCGCCCGGTCTTAGTCCCGAGGGTAAGGCTACCGCGCTCATGTTGCTAGAGCGGGACCCCTCCAGGATGCCCAGTAGAATAGCCGCCCTCCCTCTTCCCATGCAGGATTACCTGAGACGGATCTCTCCCTCCACCTATGTGGGCGGCCTGAGGGCCGAGCTGTTCCTGATGCACGATCGTCGGGACAACATCATCCCCTGGACGGAGACCCTGGAGTTCTGGAAGGCAGCGCACCCGCCCCGAGGGAAGCACCTGACGCTGCTGGATATCTTTCGGCACGTGGAGCCACAGGGAGGTAATCCCATCACCCTGGTCTGGGAGGGCGGCAAGCTGTGGTGGCACATCTACCGGGTGATCTACATCCTGGGGTGACAAGCATCGAGATATGTGCATAATAATGTAGTTGGCGGGTGTTAGTGGGAGCTGGCGGATGAGCAAGCCCAAGATCCTCATCGTGGACGACAACCCCGTTACCCTCAGCCTCATGCGGGACACGCTGGAGCTAGAGGAGTCCTGCAAGGTGCTCACGACGAGCGATCCGCACGAAGCCTTGCAGCTGTGTCGAGAGCACCTGCCGGATCTGGTACTGATGGACCTGCAGATGCCCAGGATGGATGGCTACGAGGTCACTCGTCTGATCAAGGCAGATCCCACCACACGCAATATCCCGGTGGTGGCCCTCACGGCCTCGCGGTTGGGAGTAGAGGATATGAGCCGTGCCATGCAGGCGGGCTGCGAGGGCTACCTGCAGAAGCCCGTGCCCAGATCCCTGCTGCTCGAGACCGTGCAGAAGTATCTGTACAGACGCCCAGCTAGGTAGCTAGTTATTTGTGTGCGTGTAGTTGTATTTATTTGTTGTATTGGTTTACAATGATGGTCAAAATCAGACATGAACGCACACAGGAGGGAGCGCGCAAAGTGTTGAGGATAGACAGGGTGAGGGTTGAGCGGAGTCGCGATGGTCTGGGGCTGGGCACTGGTAGACCCCGGTTGTCCTGGAGGGTAGAGACGGACCTCAGGGACTGGCGGCAGGCGGCTTACGAGGTGGAGCTGTACGATGGGGATGGCCAGCTGGTGGGGAGCACCGGCAGGGTGGAGTCCGGGGAGTCGGTGTGGGTGGCTTGGCCTTTTGAGGCTCTGGGATCCAGGCAGAGGGCTGGGGTGAGGGTCAGGGTGTGGGGGGAGGATGGGTCGGAGTCGGATTGGAGCGAGCTGCAGTGGCTGGAGGTGGGGCTGCTCGCCAGGGATGATTGGCAGGGGGCGTTCATCACTCCTGATTGGGAGGAGGACACCTCCGTGGCCAATCCCTGTCCCTACCTGCGCAAGACCTTCGAGCTGCCCGGCGGGGTCAGGCGAGCCAGGCTGTACGTGACGGGGCTTGGGGTGTACGAGGTGGAGCTCAACGGGCGGCGGGTGGGGGATCACGTGCTGTCTCCCGGTTGGACAAGCTACAGGCACAGGCTGCTATACGAGACGTTCGACGTCACAGAGCTAGTGCAGGAGGGTGCAAACTGCCTGGGGGCCATCTTGGGAGATGGTTGGTACCGAGGCAGGCTGGGTTTTGGGGGAGGCAGGCGCAACCTATATGGGGAGAGGTTGGCGCTGCTGGCACAGCTGGAGGTGGAGCTTGAGGACGGAAGCAGGCAGGTGGTGGTCACGGATGGTTCCTGGCGTGCCCATAGGGGGCCGATCCTGGAGTCTGGCATCTATGATGGGGAGGTGTACGATGCCCGACTGGAGATGCCTGGGTGGTCCACCCCCGAGTACGATGACTCTGAGTGGGCTGGCACGAGGGAGCTGGGGTGGCCCACGGAGTCGCTGGAGCCCCTGGAGGTGCCCGCGCGCAGGACGCAGGAGGTGGCCCCAAGGGAGATCCTGCGCTCGTCCTCAGGCAAGACGATCGTGGACTTCGGGCAGAACCTGGTGGGGAGGGTGAGGCTGAGGGTGAACGGTCCCAGAGGGCAGAGGGTGAGGTTGAGGCATGCGGAGGTGTTGGAGGGAGGAGAATTGTGCACGCGGACGCTGCGCACCGCCCGTGCCACGGACGAGTACGTGCTGCGAGGGGAGGGAGAGGAGGAGTGGGAGCCCAGGTTCACCTTTCATGGGTTTAGGTATGTGGAGGTGGAGGGGTGGCCTGGGGAGCTGAGAGCTGAGGATCTGGTGGCGGTGGTGTGTCACTCGGACATGGAGCGAATAGGGTGGTTTGGGTGCTCGGACCCCTTGGTGGAGCGGCTGCACGAGAACGTGGTGTGGAGCATGCGGGGCAACTTCCTGCACATTCCCACCGATTGTCCGCAACGGGATGAGCGTCTGGGATGGACAGGAGATATACAGGTGTTCTCACCTGCTGCGTGCTTTATATATGATGCCTCCGGCTTCCTGACCTCTTGGCTGCGGGATGTCGCGCTGGATCAGGACGAGTCCGGTGCTGTGCCCTTCGTCGTCCCTAATGCGCTCGGGGGCCAAGTCATCCCGGCAGCAGCCTGGGGAGACGCTGCGGTAATAGTGCCCTGGGTGCTCTACCAGCGCTATGGCGATGCCGGAGTGTTGGAGGCCCAATGGCCAAGCATGCGTGCTTGGGTGGACTGCATCAAGACCATTGCTGGCCCCGCCAGGCTGTGGAACAAAGGGTTCCAGTTCGGTGACTGGCTGGATCCTGCGGCACCTCCCGACAATCCAGCGGCCGCCAGGACAGATCCTTACATAGTAGCCAGCGCGTACTTCGCGCGATCTGCGGAGATAGTGGGCTTATCTGCCCAGGTACTAGGTATGCAGGACATGGCCGAGGAGTACCTTGGCCTGGCTAGTGAGGTGCGTGAGGCGTTCAACCGTGAGTACGTCACTCCCAACGGGAGGGTGGTGAGTGATGCTCAGACAGCTTACTCACTGGCGATAGGTTTTGCGTTGCTACCCACCCAGGAGCAGAGGCAGCACGCTGGGGAGAGATTGGCCGAGCTGGTGCGCGCTGAAGGGTACAAGATAGGTACCGGCTTCGTGGGCACGCCCCTCATCTGCGACGCGCTGTGCGCGACCGGACACCATGACGTCGCTTATCGCCTCTTGATGAGCCGCGAGTGTCCCTCCTGGCTGTATCCAGTGACCATGGGGGCTACGACCATCTGGGAGCGATGGGACAGCCTGCGCCCCGATGGCTCCGTCAACCCCGGGGAGATGACCTCGTTCAACCACTACGCGCTGGGGGCGGTGGCGGACTGGCTGCACCGCGTGGTGGGTGGGCTCGCGCCCGCCGAGCCTGGCTACCGCAAGCTGCGAGTACAGCCGGTGCCTGGAGGCGGCTTGTCCTACGCCCGTGCCAGGCACGTAACCCCCTATGGCACGGCCGAGTGCTCTTGGAGGACCGAGGGGGGTGAGATCGAGGTGCGAGTAGTGGTTCCCCCCAACACCAGCGCGCAGGTCGTGCTCCCGGGCTCCGGTCAAGAGGTGGAGGTGGGGAGTGGCGAGCACGTTTGGAGATATGCTTTCGAGGCCCACAGGTATCCTCCAGTGACTCTCGACACTCCGCTCAAGGAGATCATGGAGGACGCCGAGGCTTGGGAGGTGCTCACTCGTCACTTTCCCGAAGTGGCTTCTATGCCCCCGCGCAGGCTGGAGCGCATCGGTACCATTCGGGACCTTGCAGCTAGCGTGGTAGCTTTCAACGAAAGGGTCGGCAGACTGGAGAGGGAGCTACAGGCTCTATCCAGGGAGAGGAGCTAGATATGTGCAGGGGGTAGGGGCCCCTACCCCCTGCCTGTGCCCAAGATCATCCAAATAGCCAAACGGCTAGCAATCCCCCCAGCAGGACGTTGGCAAGCACCGTCGCAGTGAACACCCTGATGGCAGGGCCGCCCACCTCCTGCATGTCACGGAAGCGCGTGCCCAGGCCTATGCCCAGGAAGGTCAAGGTGAACAGCCAGGTGCGCGCGGCGTTGAGGTTACCTGTGAAGTCGCTCGCGAACTCCTGACCGTAGTGCCCCTGCCACCAGGTAGATAGCAGAGATGCCGCTATGAACGCGAGCACGAACTTAGGGAACCTGGCCCAGAGCCTCGAGAGGGCCGATCCTCCCTCCGCCGCATCGGTCGGGGCCTGCCATCGGGTTGCTGCTATTGCCCCGAACAGCAGGCAGATGAAGCTGATTAGAACGTCGCGGCTCAACTTGACCAGGGAGAAGGCTTTTACAGCCTCATCTCCCAGGATGGCTGCTGCCGCTGCGCCCGAGGCATCTGCCAGTTCCGAGCCGCCGATCCAGGCACCGCCCACGGTCTGCGAGAGACCGAACAGCTTGACCAAAAGCGGCAAGACGAATATCAGCACCAGTCCGTACAGCACCACGAGCGATACCACGTATCCCACCTGGCGGGATTTGGCTCGCACGGTGTTACCCACAGCTATGGCTGCGGAAACCCCACATACCGAGGCCCCTGCCCCTATCACCGCTAGGTATATGGGGTCGACTCCCAAGCGCGATCCCACCAGGAAGGTGATCAAGAAGCCAGCGGCGACTATCAGCAGGGCCTCTAGGAATCCCCTGGGGCCAGCCCTGGTGATGATGGAGAACGGTAGGTTGGCACCAAGCAGGACTATGGAAGTTTTGATGAACAGCTCCGTGCGACTGGATGCTGCCCTGAACCAGCTGGGTAGGGTAAACAAGTTGCCTATCACCAGCCCGACTACGAGCGCCCAGAAAGGGTATTCCAGCCCGTACTTCTTGAGAGCTTGCTGGCTGCCCACCACCAGTACGATGAGGGCCAGCAAGAAAAGCAGGGTGAAGCCCGCGATGTAGCGGCCCAGATCCCCCCCTAAGCTGCGGACAGCTATTCCGGTAAGCAATAATAATGCCGCCCACAGCAGCAGATACTCCCACCAGTGGCTCGCCAGGTTCGATAGCAGCGGGCTCTGCGGCCATGGTTGTGGTATAGCGTGCTGGAGGAAGTCCAGTGGCCGGCCTAAGACGTAGCCCAGCCACACGATCACCACCAGGAAAAGCCCCAGGACCACGGACCACAAGTCCTCGGAAAGTCCCTTGCGCGCTAAGGTCGACATGCCGTGCCTCCTTGTCAACTATACTAGAGATCAGATAATTATTACTAAAAAGATATACAAAGTAGACAATTGCAGGTTAGCACCAGACTCGTGATCGAGGCAACGGCTGCTGTCGTGCTTTCCCTTATACATGCCCTGAAGTTTATGAGAATTCGTGATGGCCAGATATGGTAGCGTCCTGGCGAGGGTGATATACTCGAACTGTCCCCTAGATCTACGGAGGGACCATATGAGGTACTCTATAGAAGCCAGCGGCGAGACGATAA
>JBHORE010000087.1:0-6336 GCA_042408415.1 Thermobaculum sp. | reverse complement strand
CCCAGTCGGTGGGGTACCTATAGGCATAGTTCCCTGAGCAGTAGGGGTAGGGGGTGTGCATCACGCTGCGGTCATAACAGGGTGGGGGATCCGCTAGTCCCATGGCGTGGCCGGTCTCGTGGCTCACCATGTGTCTTCTGTACCATTCTGTGCCGTCGTTGTCGTAGATGGTGCTTCTGGAGTGGATGATTCTATATGCTCGACTATCGGTGTGATTACCGATGTAAACTGGACCAAGGTCTATAGCGCATTCTGTAGCATACTCGTAGCCATAAGATGCGCAAACGCTTTGGGCGTCGGCATCGGTCTTGACTCTATATCTGAGCTCGATATCTTGGATCTCGGTGGAGGTAAGCTGATCACAATATCTGTCCTCCATCTGGAAGTGCAGGTGGTTGGTACCAGTTCTCTGATGCCAATCCAGTTGGGGGTTGTCGTAGCGCAGGGTGTTGATTATTCTGGCCTGCACGTAGTTGTGGGTGACTATGCCGTCGCCCACATCGCTTTGGGCACACGCATGCTCACCCCCCCCGACTCCATCATAGTGGATGGACCATAGATGGAAATTGCCACCAGGGTATGAGTGGTCGGCATTGGCTTTACCTATAGCAAGCAGCGATAGTCCTAAGACAATAGCTACCCCCAAGACGGCATTCAAGATAGATAACCATGATCTGGGTAAGTATTTGCTCATAGCCCCCTCCTCTGTAAGGAATTATTTTAAGGATAGAAAGAGATATATCTTAGATTATATATAGATCAATCCTATATTGCAATAGTTGTTTACAAGCAGTACGACAAGCTTTATGGTCACTAGGGAGAGATATTGTAGACAAGGCATCATGTCCTCCAAAAAAGCCTGTGGCTCACCATCTAACATAGTACTGGTTTTTACCTCGATGCGTCTTAGATGACCCTAATATCGCATTAGATCTCCGATAACCCATGCTTAATGCATTATTAATATATCTTTATTACCCTGATGGCGACGGATCATCCAAGGAGGGAATAGTAATGGAGCGTTACCTACTATATGATTCCGGCTGTGGCCTTTGCTCGGCACTGGCTGCAAGCTTGGAGCAGACGAGCGGCGGCAAGCTGCAGGTGCGTAGTCTGTCTGTGGGATCCGGAGATGGTGGCCCTGCTAGATAAGGTCAAGCCTCTGCGCCGATGGGAGCCCGCTCTACTGGAGACCGATGGTCAGGCTACGAGAGTGTTGACCGGAGCGAGGATGCGTCTGCGTCTGTTGCAGGTGCTCGGCCCTTATAGGTCCTTGCTCGTTGTGAGCTCCCTTTGGTCTCTTGGTGGCCGGGTCAGTGGTAGGTCCAGGCGAGAGTTCCTAGTTCAGAGCTCGAAGCTAGCTGTTGGTCTGCTGGGGTTAGCGGGCATGCCTGGTGCTGCTTTCGCCCGGAACAACAGGCAGATACCGGATCTGGAGCCCCTCAGGGGCGAAGATGCAAGGAGCATCATACATGCCGCGGCGGCCAGCTCCGATGTGGGCGAGCTCTCCAAGGAGCTGGATAGGAAGCTGGGTTGGGCTTGGAGGGTTTCCAAGGCCTTCTCCATACGCTTTGGGAAGCAGCATGTCAGGTGCGCGGTCCTGTCGGATCCTAAGACTCGGGCCATCATAGTGTACCCAGCAGGTAAGAAGCCTCTGGCGATGTATTGGCGCGCCGATGGTGAGAGGGTGGTCCTGGTGTTCAAGGACGGTAGGGTACAGCAGGTGCCGGACAGCCACCTCAGAAGCACCCACGCGGACTACTCCGCGCTCTGGAAGGGGCATTGGCAGTCGAACTCGCAGTCGCTGCAGCCCATGGACTGTTGCATCTCATGCAGGCAATGCCTCGCTGGCGACCTGCTGTGCGTGCTGTTTGCTGCCTGTTGCTTCGGCGGATTTGCCTTCTGTTGTCCCGTGGGGCTTGGACAGTGCGCATCGGCAGCGGCGATCTGTTCCGGGGCTTCCGGGTGCGATTGCGCTAGCTGCTTCTGATGGACTGTACGATCGAGGTCTGTGTGCCGGCATCGATGATCAAACAGCTTGGGGGTGTCGTGTGACCAGCGGCGATATGCTGTTCGTGCTTCCGATCGTGCTGCTGATAGCGCTGGCGGCCTTTCTGTTGCTCGTGCGTGTCATGAGGCGGTGATCGGGCCTAGATAGTTATGATTGCCTCTTCTTGCTGTACACCAGCTCCGCGGCGGTCACGTCCTCCACGGCCATCCCGAGCGACTTGAACAGGGTGATCTCATCCCGGGACTGTCTGCCGGGCTTGGTGCCAGCGATCACCTCCCCGAGCTCGGCAAAGAAATGGCCGGCGGCGATGACGTCGCCCGATTCCCTCATGGCGGCCTCGGAGGAGTCCACGTAGATGCGCGCCCTGCGGAGCACCTCGTCATCTAGCTCCCGCCAATCTGGCCTGGGAGCTCCCACGGCGTTGATGTGGGCTCCAGGGGAGAGCCATTCGCCTTGGAGCACGGGCGTGCGGGAGGTTGTGGCTGTGACCACCACGTCGGCCCCGCGCACGGCCTCCTCCGCGGATGCCGCGGCGGTCACCCCGTGCCGACGAGCGAACTCGGGGGCGGTGCGCGGACTCCACACCCGTACCTCCCGGAAGTGGCGTACCAGCCTGAGCGCTTCCAGATGGCTGCGGGCCTGCACCCCCGCACCGATTATCGCCAGTACGGAGGCATCTTCTCGTGCCAGGTACTGCGTGGCAACGGCCGAGACCGCTGCCGTTCGGGTCTCGGTGATGTACGTGCCGTCCATGGTGAGAAGTGGCTCGCCGGTCTCGGGGCGGAACAGTATAACTACCGCGTGGTGGGTAGGTATATCCTTGTTCTGAGGATAGAGGGTGACCAGCTTGATGCCCAGGGCCGAGCCCGTATAGGCGGGCATAGCCCACATGTAGGCCTCGTGGTCGGTGATCGGCACCGCCACCCGCGTGGGCTGCACCACCTTGCCGGTGGAGAACGCGGCCAGCGCCCGCTCCAGGACGGGGATGAGCTCTTCCATGCTCAACAGCTGCCTAACCTCGCTCTCGGTGACGTCCAGCTGCATCCCGCTCCTCCTTCCCTGCTAGCTACCGGAGTATGCCCTCCGCAGCTCCTCGATCTCCAGCTTGGACATGCCAAGGAACGCTTGGGTGACCCTTGCCACCCGCTCCTCGTCGGGATCCTCCAGCATCTCAAAGAGCTCGGCCGGCACCACTTGCCAGCACAGGCCGTACTTGTCCGTGAGCCACCCGCAGGGACCCTGCTTGCCTCCATCTGCTGAGAGCCCCTCCCAGTAGTGGTCAACCTCCTGCTGGGATTGGCACTCCACGACGAACGACAGGGCTTCGTTGAAGCCGAAGCCGTGGTTGTAGAAGCTATCCATGGCCGCAAACCAAGTATCTCCCAGGCGAAAATCCGAGAACATCACCGTGCCCTCATGCTCCGTGCCCGCTGGCTGGCGTACTAGCTGCCCCTCCTCCGAACTCGGGAACACCTCCCTGTAGAAGGCTCCAGCCTCTTCCGCCTTGCCCGCCACCTGGCCGGTGAACAACAGGCAGGGCGCTATATAAGGCCTAGGATCACCCTCCGGATTGGAGAGTATCAGTTGCCAGGATACTCCGTAGCGATCCTGTACCCAACCGTAGCGCTTGCTGAAAGGGTACTCATCCAGGGGCATCAGCACCTGACCACCGTCTGCCAGCGCTTCCCAGATGGCATCCAGGTGCTCCCGAGCTTGTGGGTCTCTGGAGGGATCGAAGTTTACCATGAAGGATACCGAGGGGTTGAACTTGAACAAGGGACCTGCGCTGATTGCCTGGAACGTCTGCCCGGCGAGCTCGAACACGACGATCTCGGTATCCCCCGAGGGCGTATCATGGATGGTGCCTACGTGCAGCGTGCGCGACTGCGGGAATAGAGAAGTGTAGAACTCCGCCGCCTCCAAAGCCTCTTTGTCGAACCATAGATGAGGAATGATCCTAGGTCTTGCCTGCATATTCCTACTCCCAACTCCCGATACGGGACATATTTGGTCCCATATTACCAGGAGGCGAGTAGGATGTACAGCTCTCTAGTCCAGGGCTCACACACCCTTGGGGGCTGTGCCGATGATCTTCACTGCCGACCTCTCGTTGGCGGAGATCTCCACCGGCAGCACCACGTACCTGAACTGGCGATTTTCCTGGGGCTCCCTAAGCCTTTCTATGAGGATCTCTGCCGCCGAGATGCCCATCTCCCTGGAGGGCAGGATAGCGTTGGTTGACATAATAGGCATGGGGGTATAGGGCCCAACTTGGTCCATGCCGGCTATCTCCACCTCCTCGCCCACGTGGACGCCGATCGTGGCCAGGTCGGTGGCCACCATGGTGGCCACGTAGCCGTTGACGCCCACGAACACCGAGGGTCTGTATGGGGCATTGAGCCATGTGCGCAGCAGGTCGTAGCGCTCCTCGGGTCGCAGGCGCTCGTAGCAGAAGAGGCGGGAGATCTCTGGTACGATCGGTACGTTGTGGCGCAGCAGGGCATCCTTGTACCCCGCCATGCGGTCGCGGACACTGGTACAGTTCGTCTCACCCCAGATGGTGGCGATATATTTGTGACCGCGATCTATCAGGTGCTTTGTCAGGCGGTAGCCTATGCCGAAGTTGTCGGGGACCACGATGTCGGTGGCCACCGCCGGGTAGTATCTGTCGACCATGACGACTGGGAACCCCTGGCGGACGTACTCCTCTACGATCCCCTGGTTCTGATCACCGTCGGTTGGGAACAGGATAATGCCTCCAGCGCCTGCCTCCCTGGCCCTCCGGAGGTTCATCGCCTCCCTCTCGGATGAGCCGGAGGAGTCGAAGAGGATCATGTGGTAGTCGGAGCGATGGCACACGGCCTCAACGCCTCGGATGACCTCCACGACGTGACCGCCCCCGATCTGCGAGAAGACGCAGGCGATGAGCCTGCCGTTGGGCGTGACCTGTGGGAGGGGTGCGGGCTCGGCTTTGGGCACCTGCCTCTCGGCGACGAAGGTGCCCTTGCCTTGTTTGCGCACCAGGTAGCCCTCGCGCTCGAGGTCGTTGAGGACCCTGACGGCGGTGGTGGCGCTGACCTTGAAGCGCTCCCTCAGCTCCTTCTCCGTTAGAAACCTATCGCCGGGCTTGAAGCGCCCACTCTCTAGCTCTTCTTGGAGGATCCGCTTTATCTTGTAGTATCTTGGGGTGCCATCTTCCATATTAATATAAGCTCCATCCGAACACTTTGTTAACACAGATTATACTATCCCAGTTAGCAACTTATTAGTGTTAACCTATTACCCTCCCTAATACACGTGTTAATACTATCAAGGCCTGAGTATTATATGCTTATGCTTCATATAAATTAATATATTGACACTGGAAATAATCTGCTCTAATATAATGCCACATCGCTAAAACGATGTCTTAGATCTCAGATGAGTAGGAGAGGTGTGGCTTATGTCCAAGGCAGACGAAGTCCGAAGTCCCAATGATCCCAAGCTGACTCGCCGGCGGCTCATAGAAGCGATGCTGGCCTCCGGTGGAGTGCTGGCCGCTGGGCCTCTGCTGGCTGCCTGTGGTGGTGGGACACGGGCTACCCCGACATCCCCAAGTGGTCAAGCTCCTGCAGCGAGCACCCCACCTGCTTCGGCCGGCAGCCCAAGCCCAACTGCCTGCGCTACCTGTCCTTCCCCTGGAGCCACTCCAAGTGTGACTCCCACGGCTGGGGAGAAGCAGGCAGAGGAGGCACCTCCCCAGCAGCCACAGAGGGGAGGCACCATTCCTACCCCCAGGGAGCAGACGGTCGTCGTAGACCAGGCTCCATTCACCATCTTCGACAGCTTCAACCCGTTCATCCCCAACGGTTGGCAGTACAACGGAGGGGCGCAGCAGATCCTCGTGGAAAACCTCTTCTACTGGCTGCCTACCGGCGAGATCAAGCCCTGGCTGGGCAAGGAGTGGAAGTACAACTCCGACTACTCCGAGCTGACCCTCACCCTCAACCCCAAGGTGAAATGGAACGATGGTCAGCCATTCACATCGGAGGACGTCAAGTACAGCCTGGAGATCCAGCAGGACCCGGCGTTATTCGGCAGCGGCATCAAGGAGTTCGACAGCGTTGAGACCCCCGACGAGCATACAGTGGTGATCAAGCTCACCAAGCCGAATCCTCGTTACCACCAGCGCTTCATCTGTGGCATCATCGGCTCCTTCATCGTGGTGCCCAAGCACATATGGTCCAAGCATAACCCCAAGACCTTCAGGAACAACCCGCCGGTCTTTACAGGTCCCTACGTCCTGGACAGGGCCATACCCTCGCAGCTGATGTTCGTGTGGAAGA
>JBHORE010000213.1:0-23324 GCA_042408415.1 Thermobaculum sp. | reverse complement strand
GGAGAAAGGGAAGAATAAAAGTCTCTTTTCGGTTGAAATTACATAGAGGGGTTGTGCTAGGTGTATGATGGTGGTAAAACTAGTTGCACCTAGTCCATACCGTTGCTAAACTTTTGGTAGGGGTTTTGTCCCCTTCGTTCGCTAGAGGGAGTTAGAAAGATGAGTGATAGAGGCGAACGCTTCGATCGGTTTACTGAGAGGGCACGTAAGGTTCTGAGCTTGGCCCATGAGGAAGCAGCGCGCTTTAATCATAACTATATTGGCACCGAGCATATACTGCTAGGTCTGGTGCGCGAGGGCGATGGTGTAGCTGCGCGCGTGCTTGCGAGCATGGGGGTCCAGCTCCAAAAAGTAAGAGCTGCTGTAGAGTTTATAATAGGTAGGGGTGAGCGACCGCCTCAGGGTGAAATTGGTTTGACTCCTCGTGCCAGAAGGGTAATAGAGCTCGCCTTCGATGAGGCCAAGAGGCAGAATCATCATTACATAGGTACCGAGCATTTGCTGCTCGGCCTCGTGCGAGAAGGTGAGGGCATAGCAGCTGGTGTTCTCGAGAGCCTGGGCGTGAACCTTGAGAAGGTAAGGGCTCAGGTGCTCCAGGTTATAAATCAGAGCAGCGCCTATTCGCAGCAGGGTAAAGCTGCGACAAAGACACCCTACATAGATGCTCTAGGCACTGACCTGACTGAGCTTGCAAGGAATGATAAGCTCGATCCAATAGTAGGTCGCGAGAAAGAGATCGAGCGTGTCATGCAGATCCTGTCTAGGAGAACCAAGAACAACCCCGCGTTGATAGGTGAGCCAGGGGTTGGTAAGACAGCAATAGTAGAGGGGCTGGCTCAGCGAATAGTTAATTGCGATGTGCCGGATACCTTGCTCAATAAGAGAGTGCTCTC
Source organism: Thermobaculum sp. (assembly GCA_042408415.1). Lineage (GTDB taxonomy): Bacteria > Chloroflexota > Chloroflexia > Thermobaculales > Thermobaculaceae > Thermobaculum. The sequence goes on along the minus strand of JBHORE010000213.1, from coordinate 22,431 downwards.
GCTAGATATGGGAGCTCTCGTGGCAGGGACTAAATACAGGGGCGAATTCGAGGAGCGCCTCAAGAAGATTATGGCTGAAATCAAGGAGTCTGGAGCTATCCTGTTCATAGATGAGCTCCATACCCTAGTAGGGGCTGGCGCTGCTGAGGGGGCTGTGGATGCAGCTAACATCCTCAAGCCAGCGTTGTCCAGAGGTGAAATACAGGTTATAGGTGCTACAACCCTCGATGAGTACCGCAAGTATATAGAGAGGGATGCAGCTCTAGAGAGGCGATTCCAGCCCGTTATGGTCGAGGAGCCGACTGTTGAGGAGACTATCGAGATCCTCAAGGGTGTAAGACCCAGATATGAGGCTCATCACAAGCTCAAGATTACTGATGAGGCTCTGAAGGCTGCTGCTTACCTTGCTGCGCGGTACGTGTCCGACAGGTTCTTGCCTGATAAGGCTATAGACCTGGTAGATGAGGCTGCCAGCCGAGTAAGAATGCACAGAGCTGCAAGTCCTCCAAGCCTGAAGGATGCTCTGAGGCATCTAAAGGCTATACAGGATGAGAAGGAAGCCGCCATCAATGCTCAGAACTATGAGATGGCTGCTGCTTTCCGTGACCGTGAAGAGCGACTTCAAGAAAGGATAGGCATGCTTGAGCAGCAGTGGCAGGAAGAGCAGCAGGCTGAAGAGCCTTATGTAACCGAAGAGGATATAAGCCAGGTAGTGAGTATGTGGACTGGTATTCCTCTAACCAGGATAGCTGGCGAAGAGTCGGAGCGACTTCTGAAAATGGAGGAAGAGCTTCACAAGCGCATCGTGGGTCAGGATGAGGCTATCACTACTGTGGCTCGGGCCGTGCGTCGAGCCAGGACAGGGATGAAGGACCCGAGGCGCCCGGTAGGTTCTTTCATATTCCTAGGCCCCACAGGAGTCGGTAAGACTGAGCTCGCTAAGACGCTTGCCGAGTTCATGTTTGGTAGCGAAGACGCTCTTATCAAGATTGATATGTCGGAGTTCATGGAGCGTCATGCGGTAGCGAGACTGGTTGGGGCTCCTCCAGGCTACGTGGGATATGAAGAGGGTGGCCAGCTGACAGAGGCTGTCCGTAGGAAGAGCTTCTCTGTCATACTTCTAGATGAAATAGAGAAAGCTCACCCAGAGGCCTTCAATATGCTGCTCCAGATACTGGAGGATGGTCACCTTACGGATGCCAAGGGTAGGAGAGTAAACTTCCGTAACACAATCATAATCATGACCAGTAACATCGGTGCGGAGATGATCAATCGTGATACGACTGTGGGATTTACGATCCGTACCGATGAGGCCAAGGCCCAGCAGAGAGCTTATGAGAACATGAGAGACAAGGTTCTGAGCGAGCTGAAGAAGCACTTTAGGCCGGAGTTCCTCAATAGAATCGACGCTGTGGTAGTGTTCCACTCGTTGTCACCTGAGCACATACGTAAGATAGTAGACATACAGATTGATCGCGTGAGGGAACGCCTGGCCGAACAGCAGATTCAGCTGAAGCTGACTGAGGAAGCTCTGAACACACTGGCCAGAAGAGGATATGACCAAGCTTATGGTGCTCGACCATTGAGGAGGTTGATACAGACAGAGGTTGAAGACAAACTGGCTGAGGGCGTACTTGAGGGTAAGTTCCAGCCAGGATCTACAGTAGTGGTTGATGCTCGCGACGACGAGATAGTGCTGCATCTTGAAGAGGAGCTCGTAACCGCATAACTCGAGTTCTCATAAATAGATGTTATTTGTAGCTAATATCTGGAATCGGGGGAAAACCCCGATTCCGTATTTTATGGAGAAGTGAGTAGGAACATATGTCTAAGACTAGATCTAGAACCGTTTATGTTTGTAACAGTTGTGGTAACGTTTCTCCAAAGTGGCAAGGTAAGTGCCCTGAGTGTGGGCAGTGGAATACATATGTGGAAACAGTAGAACAACCTGCACCAACTACTAGTGGGATATCGACTAGTGTTTCTGCACGTCCTAGAAGGCTTAAGGACGTATCGACCGATGATATACACAGGATACATGTGCCTATGCCTGAGGTTAACAGGGTGCTTGGTGGAGGCATAGTCTCTGGATCGCTGGTATTGATAGGTGGGGATCCGGGGGTGGGTAAGAGTACCCTGCTATTGCAACTATGTTGTCTGCTATGTGATTATCTGCCCACCGTATTATATGTCTCTGGAGAAGAGTCTATAGAACAAATAAGGCTTCGAGCCTCTCGTCTAGGGCGTATACCAGATAATCTTTGGGCTGTTTCTGAGACGAGCTTGGAGGCCATATTGAACCTTATCGAGGAGCAGTCCCCAAGTTTAGTTATCATTGACTCTATTCAGACTATATATTCAGAGAATATCGAGTCCGCTGCAGGCAGTGTAAGTCAAGTAAGGGACTGTACTATGGCCCTCATGCTGACAGCGAAATCTAGGAATATTCCCATGTTTATTGTGGGACATGTCACCAAGGAGGGCGCCATTGCAGGCCCCAAAGTTCTCGAGCATATAGTTGACACGGTCCTGTACCTTGAGGGTGATAGGGCCCACCAGTACAGATTACTTCGTGCTGCCAAGAACCGTTATGGATCAACTAACGAGGTGGGTGTCTTTGAGATGACACAAGAAGGTCTAGTAGACGTCCCGAACCCTTCGGAAGTCTTCCTCTCGGAGAGGCCGGAGGATACTGTTGGATCCTCTATAGCCGTGTTGCTTGAGGGTAGCCGTCCGTTGTTGGTGGAATTGCAGGCGCTGGCCATTCATAACCCTGCGGGCATACCGAGGAGAACAAGTAACGGTCTGGACTACAACAGGCTTCTCCTTCTCATTGCAGTGCTCACCAAAAGAGTCGGTCTCAAGCTTTCTGATCAAGATATATATGTGAACGTGGTGGGAGGTCTCAGGCTAGATGAGCCCTCATCTGATCTAGCTGTTGCTGTAGCTATAGCTTCGAGTGCACTCAACAGACCAGTGCGTGAGGATACCATATTTGTTGGGGAGGTAGGATTATCGGGCGAGCTACGCAGCGTTCCTAATATAGATCGAAGGCTATCCGAAGCGGCTAGCCTTGGATTCAAAAGAGCGGTTTGCGCACCCGTCAAGAAGAACGCCCAAAAGATAAATAGTATTCAAGTTGTCCAAGCCAAGACTCTTGCTGAGGCTATTGGTAAGTCTCTATATCCACCTGGAGTTAGAGACTAGCCTTACTTAAGGTCTTGTATCTTTCCTCTGCGCAGTCTGTAATATAAGGTCCACTAGTTTGTGTTCTGCTCTCTCGGGAGCCATTCTTAAGGCAGCCTGCGACATGTTATGCAGTTTCTCAGGGTCTGATATAAGAGCCCTAATGGCGTCAACAAGGAGACTCGATGACAGCTCTGACTCCTCTATGACCACTGCGGCTCCGGCGTTGGCTAATCTTTGGGCATTCTTTCTCTGCTCATCCCCAGCTGCGTGAGGTAATGGGATGAGGATTGATGGCTTACCTAGTACTATAAGCTCGTTCACTGTACCAGCCCCGGCTCTACCGACCACCAGGTCGCTAATGGCGTATATATCGCCTATTTCACTACCTATATATCTAAATAGAATGTATCTCTGTTGTAGCTGTTGTGAGAGCGATAGCACGGTTCTTGTTAGGTGTTCGTAGTCTTGTTTACCATGTTCGGAATCGCCGGTCTGATGAATTACCTGTGCTATAGACAAGAGTTGTGGTAACGCTTCGCCGACAATTGTGTTTATCTTGTGGGATCCTTGGGCACCACCCGTTATGTAGATAGTTGGTAATGATAGATCGAATCCAAACCTCCTTGCTGCGTTCTGCTTGCTGCCACTGAGAACATTCTTCCTGACTGGATTACCTGTAAAGACAGTCTTCTTGTGAGGTGGCAAATTGACGGTCTCTGGAATGGAAATTGCTATCACATTGGCAAAGCGTGCGCATATTCGGTTGGCTAACCCCAGACTGTCAGTCTGCTCATGGATGACTACCGGTATCTTCAGCAGTCTTGCTGCTACGACTGCAGGCACTGATACGTAACCACCGGTAGCAAATAAGACTTCGGGTTTGAAACTACTAAGGTGTATGAGTGACCTTAAGATACCAGCTATTACGCGAAATAAGTCTAAAAAATTCTGTAACGACAGGTATCGCCTAAGCTTGCCAGTGGGTATTTGTTTGTACTCAATCCCCATTAGTGGGATGACAGTGGATTCTATACCATTCTTGCTGCCCAGGTACAGAATCCTCGCCTCCAGATCCTCTCTGGCTTTGATTTCATCTATGACAGCCACTGCCGGGCTTAGATGTCCGCCCGTGCCTCCGCCTGTAATAGCAAGCCTCAGTCTCTTCTTCATAGCAAGTGAATTATAAGGCAGTGCAACGTCAAATGAGAGCAATATATGCTGTGATATAATCCACGAACCAATATAAATCAGCTTACATGCTTCTGGGAAAGGAGTTACAACAATATGGCTATTAGAACTCAACAGATAGCTGAATTAAGAAAGCGATTGGAAGACGAACGTGCTAGACTGATCTCAGAACTGAAGGAGCTGCAATCTGATGCCTCTCAATGGGGAGAGTCTGTTAGAGATGAGGATAGCAGCTATGGTAACCACATGGCTGATGAGGGTACAGATACCTTTGAGCAGGAAAAAGAAATTGCTCTTCAGAGGAACCTCAAATCTGTGTTAAATGAGGTAGAATCTGCTTTGAAGCGTATGGATGAGGGTACGTACGGTATATGTATAGATTGCGGACAAGAAATACCTATTGAGAGGCTTATGGCAAGGCCTTACGCTGTAAGATGTATCGCTGACCAAGAAAGATATGATCGTGTTCATAGGTAGTATAAATTGAGATCTGCACAAGAGGAGAGAACATTCATCATTAGAAGACTACTGCTGACGTACATGACAGCAGCTCTAATAATATTTGTAGATCAGACATCCAAGGCTTATGTGCTCCGAATTCTGGGCACGGAAGAGGGATCCTACAGAAAAGTACTAGACGATATCTTATGGATAAGACTTGTGCACAATACCGGCGCAGCTTTCGGAATGTTTCGAGAGGCATCCTTGATATTCGCTATTGCTGCTGTGCTGGTAGCCGTAATCATATTGCTGTCTTCGAGAAGGATAGCTTACGCTCATTGGATAGTGCGCCTGGCTCTTGGGATGGAACTGGGAGGAGCCATAGGTAACCTTACTGACAGAATAAGATATGGACATGTCATTGACTTCATAGATGTACGGATCTGGCCCTTTGTGTTTAATGTAAGTGATGCAAGTATTACCATAGGGGTGGTTCTGCTCTTGGGTTACTTAGTCCTACATAGTGGAGGTGAGAAGCAGTCGGAAGTAAAGACTTATGAGAGGGAAGCCAGTAACTGACGAGATTGAAGCCCTACTTATCATTAGTTCAGAAGAGGCTGGAGAAAGACTCGATACACTGCTAGCTCATAAACTTGAGGGTGTTTCAAGGTCTCAAGTCCAGCGTGCTATCGAACAAGGTACCATCCTAGTGAATAACCACCCCTCTAAGCCTTCTTACAAACTTAAAGAGGGAGATAGAATATTAGTCCTGAATATTCCCAGGTTTCCACAAGGGAAAGTTGCATTGATCCCTTCTTATAAGGACCTATGCGTCGTATATGAGGATGACAAGATTATAGTCATTGACAAGCCTGCTGGCATAGTGGTGCATCCTTCTCCTGGCCACTATGAAAACACTTTGGTAAATGCTCTAATAGCTAGATATCCTGATCTACTGAAGCAACCCACCGATCGACCAGGTATAGTGCACAGACTTGATAAAGATACTAGTGGCCTGATCATGGTAGCACGGGATCTGGAGATCCTAAACTACCTCCAAAGTCAGATGAAGGCCAGAAGGATATTCAAGGAATATACTCTGCTTTGTTGCGGAACTCTAGATCCTCCTGAAGGGCGTATTGAAGCACCTATAGGAAGAGACCTTAGAGACAGAACTAAGATGAGCGTGATCGCTGGAGGTAAAGAGGCCGTTACTGAGTACTCTACGATACAGGCGTTAGGAAAATATACGCTTGCAGTAGCGCGACCCATAACGGGCAGAACGCATCAAATTAGGGTCCATTTTGCAGCTATTGGTCATCCAATAGCAGGGGATCCTGTCTATGGTAACTGCAGGATAGAGGGACTAAACAGACAGTTTTTGCATGCTTCACGCCTAGGAGTAGTTATGCCAAACGGCGAGTACAAAGAATGGCGCAGCCCTCTTCCTGAGGATCTGCGCCAAGCTCTTGAGAGGGTTACTGTGTTAGCTAGCTGATTCAACTAACGGCGATAAGGACTGCAGCCTTCTGACCAGTGAAGGCAGTACTTCCAGTACGTAGCTAACATCTTCCTGCGAGTTATCTATTCCTAGTGTGAGCCTCAAGCTACCGTAGATGTATTCGCTTGGAACGCCTATTGCCTTGAGTACGTGGCTCGGTTCTATGGATGCTGAATGGCAAGCGGAACCACTGGAAGCACATATACCCTTTAGATCAAGCCCCATGAGTATGGATTGTGCTTCGATGCCCCTGAAGGCCACGTGTACGTTGTTGGGTAACCTTTGAGTGCGATGCCCATTTACCCGCGTGTCTGATAGCTCCGAGAGTATACCTTCAAATAGTTTCTCTCTTAGTGAGATGCAATGTTCATTGTGAGCTTCCAGGTTCTCTTGGGCCAGTCTAAGTGCCTCCGCTATGCCTACTATGTACGGCACATTCTCGGTACCTGATCTCCTGCCGCTTTCCTGGCCACCTCCTTGCATTTGAGGCTCAAGTGGAATGCCGCTGCGTATGTACAATACCCCTACACCTTTGGGGGCATTAAACTTATGCCCAGAAAGCGACAGAGCATCGACTTGCAGTTCCTCGACGTTCAGGCTTAGACTTCCTGCCGCTTGTACAGCATCCGTATGGAATGGGATGCCTGCTTCTCGAGCTATGGCGCCTATTTCCCTTATTGGCTGTATAGTTCCAATCTCGTTGTTTGCATAGCCAATAGATATGATGACTGTATCTGGCCTAATGGCCTTGCGAACGTCGTCCGGGTCCACTAGTCCATCTGGGGATACGGGTAAAATAGTGGCTGTATAGCCTTCTCGCTCTAGCTGCTCGACTGTATGGAGCACAGCATGATGCTCTATTGCCGATGTGATGATATGCCCAGTCTTTCCTCGAGCCTTCGCTATGCCTTTTATGGCTAAGTTGATGCTTTCAGTGCCACAACTTGTAAAGACAATCTCCTGAGGTTGACAACTGAGTATCTGAGCGACAGTCTCACGGGCTTTATCTACAGCATCTCGAGCACTCCTACCCAAAGAGTGTACACTGTTTGGATTGCCATACTCCTGCTTGAAGTAGGGCATCATAGCATCTACCACCTTGGGATGTACAGGTGTGGTTGCCGCGTGATCCATGTACACAAGTCTACTTTCCATAAGACACACCTCCATCTGCAAGTATACCATTGGATGCATCAACTTTTGGATAAGCTACAATTGATTCGGAGAGGTGTTTAGAGTTGAAAGTAATTAGAGTAGGTACCAGAGGGAGCAAGCTGGCACTTTGGCAGACTCAGTGGGTGATCGATAGACTTAGGAATTTGCATCCAGACTGTCGATTTGAACTAGTGGTGATCAAGGTCACATCAGATAGGAGTCCTGATGCGCCTATTAGTGCAATAGGCCAGATAGGAGTGTTTACAAAGGACATTGAACAGGCACTGCTGGCTGGTGATATACATCTGGCCGTCCACAGTTTGAAGGACCTGCCGACACTCTCTACTCCAGGAACTGTTATAGCCGCCTTTACCGAGAGGGAGGATCCCAGAGACTGTATCCTGTGGCCAAAGGGTCAGCCCATGCCTGACCTCAATAATAGTCGGGTTGGTACCAGCAGTGTTCGTAGATCTGCATTGGTAAGGTCTTATTGGCCAGATGCTAATGTAGTCAACCTTCGAGGTAACGTAGATACTCGAGTCAGGAAAATGCTTGAAGGTAATTATGATGTGATATTGATGGCCTATGCTGCAGTCAAGAGAATGAATCTATCTGTAGAGTTTAATCCTCTGCCTCTAGATAGCTGGGTACCTTCAGCTGGTCAAGGAATTATAGCTGTGCAGGCCAGGGAAGATGATAAACAAATAATTGGAATGCTCAATGCCTTAGATTTCTTCCCATCTAAAGTGGCTTACTTGGCTGAGAGATCGCTTATGCGTGCGCTGGGAGGCGGCTGTAGCATGCCTGTTGGAGCATACGCCGAGCTACGTGATGGAGAGCTGTCTTTAACCGGTATGGTTGTAGCACCAGATGGCTCTCAAGTTGTGATCACGCGGCGGGTAGATACTCCTGATCAAGCTGATCACTTAGGAGAGCGAGTCGCTAAGGAGATGCTTGACTTGGGTATCGGACTGACTATCAGCTGATAGGCATTTGGTGGTTATTTATGAGCTGGAAGTCGACTGAAACTGAGATTGCAGGCGCATTGAGTGGCAAGAAAATAGTTATCACTCGTCCAAGGCACCAAGCGAACTCTTTAGTGAAGCTGCTTGAAAGTAGCGGAGCAGTGCCTATCTTGTTGCCAACGATAGAAATAAATCCTAACGTAGCCAGCTCTGAGCTGGATGCTGAGTTGAATGTGCTAGGTAGCTATGACTGGGTTGTGTTCACCAGTGTCAATGGTGTGGAGATATTCTTTGATCGCCTAAAGCAGTTGGGGCTTGAAGAAATTCCCCTAAGTAGATTAAAGTTCGCCTGTATTGGTCCTTCTACTAAGTCTGCGCTTGAGTCCTATAGGATTAGTGCAAACTTAGTGCCCAAGTCCTACGTTGCTGAAAGCCTGCTTCAATCCCTTATAGATCAAGGCATAAAGGGGCAGAGAATACTGCTTGCCAGGGCGGAGAATGCTCGAGAGGTGTTACGGAAGGGACTAGAAGCGGCAGGTGCTATAGTTAGAGAGGTGCCGATCTATCAGACTCTTCCCGTTAAGTATGACCAGGAGTATCTAAAGGACTTACTGGCTCACTCCAACGCTATCACGTTTACAAGCTCATCAACAGTCAAGTATTTCCTAGATTCTCTAGGTGATCCAAGCTATGTACCTCAAGGGTTATGTGTCGCGTGTATAGGTCCAATTACGGCTGATACTGCAAAAGAATTGGGATTGCGTGTTGATGTCGTTGCTAAGGTCTATACGGTAGAAGGTCTTGTTAAGGCGATGGAGAAATGGTTTGTCGAGTGTAGCTGATGTTAGTGCTAGACTGGAGGTGCCTCGGTGTCTGATACAAGTACTATTCGTACCACTGCCGGATATTCATTTCCTAGAGTACGCCTACGCAGGCTACGGAGGTCAGAGAGCCTTAGGACACTGGTGAGAGAGACAGAGATCAGTCCTCAGGACTTGATTCTACCGCTCTTTATAAGGGAGGGAACCTCTGTAAGTAATGATATCCCCTCTATGCCAGGAGTGAGGCAGCAGTCAATTGACCTGGCTCTATCTGAAATCAAGACTGCTTGGGAGCTGGGAATTCGTGCTGTACTGTTGTTTGGAATTCCTAATCATAAGGATGAGGTTGGTTCGCAGGCTTATGATGAGCATGGTGTGGTTCAGGTTGCTGTGAGCGAGATAAAGGATAGATTCGCCGAGATGATTGTCATAACCGACGTTTGCCTATGTGAGTACACTTCTCATGGTCATTGTGGCGTTGTAAGAGATGGTGATGTTCAGAATGATGATTCTCTTGAGCTCCTGGCACGAACAGCGCTGTCGCATGTCAGGGCTGGAGCGGACATTGTAGCGCCTTCGAACATGATGGATGGTACGGTGCTGACTATCAGGGAGCTGCTGGATGCTGAAGGATTTCAGCACGTGCCCATAATGGCTTATTCGGCTAAATACGCTAGCTGCTTCTACGGTCCGTTTAGAGAGGCCGCTGAGTCAGCCCCTGCTTTTGGTGACAGGAGAAGCTACCAGATGGATCCGGCTAACGTTAGAGAGGCTATCCGGGAAGTTGATATGGATGTAATCGAGGGTGCTGATATAGTGATGGTCAAGCCTGCTTTGGCCTATTTAGATGTTATATCTAAGGTAAAGGAAAGATTTGATCTTCCTGTTGCGGCCTACAATGTCAGTGGCGAGTTCGCTATGGTAAAGGCTGCGGCCATGAACGGTTGGCTGGATGAGCGCAGAGCTGTAATGGAAATACTTACAGGTATTAAGCGAGCAGGGGCCGACATGATAATCAGCTACCATTCGCTTGATGTTTGCAGTTGGCTATCCGAATAAGATAGCCAACTGCTGCTTATAGCTCTTTGTTGAGGGTGTTCAGGAATTCCTCGTTGTTTTCGGTCTTTGCCAAGCGGTTCAGGAGAAGTTCAGTGCCTTCAAGCCCACCTAGCATGCTTACCATCCTACGCATAGTCCAAATCTTCTGCAGCTTTGGCTCAGGTATGAGCAGCTCTTCTCTTCTAGTGCCGCTACGCTGTACATCTATAGCGGGGAAGATCCTTCTCTCTTGGAGCTTACGATCCAAGTGAAGCTCCATGTTGCCGGTGCCTTTGAACTCCTCATAGATCACGTCGTCCATGCGGCTACCAGTATCTATCAAGCATGTGGCTATTATTGTAAGGCTACCGCCTTCATCTATGTTTCTGGCCGCACCAAAGAATCTCTTAGGAGGATATAGGGCCACGGGATCTATACCACCAGAGAGGGTTCTGCCACTTGCGGGTACGACCAGGTTATAGGCCCTTGCCAGCCTGGTGATACTGTCCATTAGTATCACCACGTCTTTCCCACACTCAACCAGCCGCTTGGCGCGCTCAAGGGCCATCTCAGCGACCTTGGTGTGATCCTCAACGGGCTCATCAAAGGTGCTTGCTACAACCTCTCCCTCTACCGATCTACGGATATCTGTAACCTCTTCAGGACGCTCACCTATCAGGAGCATCATGAGGTGAACGTCATCGTAGTTATGAGTTATACCGTTGGCGATGTCCTTGAGTAGCGTGGTCTTACCTGCCTTGGGCGGTGATACTATAAGGCCACGTTGGCCCCTCCCGATTGGTGCTACCAGGTCTATAAGCCTAGTGCTAAGCTGCTTCGGGGTGGTCTCGAGAACCAGCTGCCGGTTGGGGAAAATGGGCGTTAGCTGGTCGAAAAATGGGCGCTTTCGTGCGGCCTCTGGGTCCATATAGTTTACAGCTTCCACCCTGAGCAGGGAGTGATACTTTTCGTTGTCCTTTGGAGCCCTAACCTGACCTATTACGTGGTCGCCGGTGCGGAGCCCAAATCTACGAATCTGAGATTGTGAGACGTACACGTCGTCCGGAGAAGGTAGATACCTCTCCTGCCTAAGAAAGCCAAAACCATCTTCTATGATATCCAGAATGCCTTGCTTCAGCAGATAACCAGCTCGGTTAGCTTGGGCTTCCAGTATCTTATAGATTATGGTCTCCTTGGTCATGCTGCCTGAGACTTCGACTTCCAGGCTTCTGCCCAGGGCAAGCAGGTTAGCCTTAGTCATGCTTTGTAGCTCTGCAAAAGTGAATGTGGGAGCCTGAACAGTTTCTGTCTCGTTAGAAGTCTTCTTGGCCACGGCGACTGCTGTGTTGTTACCGTTCGTCCTTTCTTGCTGGTTGCTCCCGTTACGACCGTTATTCTGCTTTGGTTTCTTCTTCGATCTCTTACTACTTGGCTTTTCTTCCGCCTTATCCACCTCTGTAGAAGTTGCTGCTTCGGAGGTGGCTTCTTCTGCAACAGCTGTTGTTGATGAGGGCTCCTGAGCTACATCTTTCCTATGTTCGGCTTGCTCCTCCTGTTGCTCGACTTCGACTACTTCTGTTGTTTCAGCAACTGGAGGATCAGGTTCGGCCGATTGTTCAGTAACAACTAGGTTTTCTGGTTGTTGATCATTGTAGAATGTATCTTCTTGGGTATGCATGCTGGTTTGCTGATCGGTAGGTGCTTCTGAGACGATTTCAGGCTTATTATCAACTCTATATTCAGATATAGGAGGTTCAAGTTGATCTTCTGATGGCTTCTCTGAAGCTATACTACTGGGTTCTAAGTTGTTGCTTGCTGTCTGGTCTGATGATGGTTGGTTATCTACGTTGGATGTTTGCTGGCTTTGCTGAGGAGCTGATGCTCTCGTATCTACTGGGCTTTCTGTAATCGTTGTGGTTGCGATCTCTTCGATGTTCCTTTCTAGTTCTTGATTTTTAGTGTTATCCATTAGCTGAAACCTCACTTAAAGGAAGATTGCAAGGGAGTAAGATAGGTCTCACACTCATATGTGTGAATTTATAGTCTATAGAATGCAACGGATATATATGACTCAAGTAGCTCGTGGAAACCACCTAAGGAAGGCTTAGCTAGCTGATGCCGCTAGGAGAATCAAAAGGTAAATTACCAGGAATTTACCAAATAGATTCACTTCTAGGGTAGCATAAACTGCTTTCTTAGTCAATCGGCGTGCAACCTAGATCATACTCAGGGCTGACTGTTATAAAAAATATTTGGGTTTTCTCCTTGGTGGCACTCTTTGCTGTTATAATTACTTTAGGTTACTTAGAGAGCCGAATCCCTTTGAAGGGAGCGGGGGAACCAAGATAATTGGGGTGAAGTCCGCTTGGACAGGGTAGCCTTTCGACCCTAACCCGTCAGCTAACCCCGTAGGCGTACGAAAGGAGTTTTGCTTGGTGCCAAGGACTTTAAGCTGTCTATCGTGGGTTGTGTCAACTTGCCCTCAGGTGAACTCCTTTATTTCCCCTCGGCTCTCTGCGATAACTGCTGGAGCTAGAAAGGAGATATCTATGGCTATTTCTGAACACAGGGAATCCCACTTGGAGACCAGGACTGTTAGATACCGTGATCGAGATCAGATGTCACGTGAGGTACATCAGATGTCGACTACTGGCTGGATAGTCCAAAGAGTTACTAATCTACCTCAGGGGGAGGTAGAGGTAGAGTTCGTGCGCTCGAGCACAGTGCCATATCTTGAAGGATCTGCTGGATCTCAAGATGTGCCATAATTAAGACTCTCTTGGCAAGAGAAGCTACATGTAGAGGCGGGAAAAATTCCCGCCTCTATTCTTTTGACATCTCTCATTCTGATGTTGTTACTGTTTGCAATATGTATAACTTTTGACCATCTCAGGCGGATGAACTTATTGATGATTACGAACTAAGTGGTTTTTCGATACAATCTGTAGTTGTAACAAAATTTAGGTTGAGGAAATTGCATGCCGTTCAAGAGCTTTCTTCCTCACTCAGAACCATATTTCGAGTACTTTATAAATGCTGCAAAGAATGCTTATGAGACCTCTGAAGCTCTCTATGATCTGCTTTGCAACTTTGAGCACATCGGTGAGAAAGCAAAGCGCATACATGAGCTGGAGCAGAGGGGTGATGATATAAACCACACTATTCTCAATGCTCTTTCTAGAAGTTTCATAGCACCTTTTGATCGTCAGGATGTCCAGTCACTTAGTAGCAGGATAGACAATTTTGTTGACCATATATACGCTGTGGCTAGGCGTTTTCACTTGTATGGTATACGTACTGTATACCCTGAAGCAGTGACCCTTGGCAGAGTAATCAGGGATCAGGGGAACATAATATATAGATCTATTCCATTGCTTGAGAAGGTCAGGGATCACGATGAAGTTCAGAGAAACATCGTGCTGATACATGATTTGGAGAATGAGGCAGATGCTGTCCTGGATGAAGCGCTGGCCAAAGTCTTCGAAGGTGCGCAGACGCTCGAAGATGTAGCTAATGGTCTGAGGTGGCAAGAGCTTTATGGTCTGCTAGAGGACACGACGGACCAGGCAGAGGATGTGGCTAACGTTATGGAGACTTTGATAATAAAAGACTAAAGGAGCGGGAGGACAGCGCCAAACCGCTCCTCTTTATGTTAGACGCTTGACTTCCTGAAGAGGCTAGCTTACGAGCTCTGATAGAAACCCTGAATCCAGATCCTCTATTTCGAGCTTGACCTTGTTGCTAGATACTCTCCGCGCTAGCCTCCCCGCTGTGCCCACGACACAATGGTCCCAGGGCCTTTCACCCATTGCCCAGAGCCAGAACTCTTGTCTGTATCCCCTGACTGCCCTCAACAGGTCGTTGTAAGTCAATCCTGCTTGTGTCAGAGGCTTCTGCCATTCCTTCCAGAGGTATCTGGCGATTATGTTCCCATCGTTGACTAGGTGCAGGGCCCCAAGCTGAGATTTACTATAAGTGGTCCTGATCTCTGTGAGAGTTTCGCTGGGTTCCTTCGGGATGTGCAGTACAGGAGTCTTGCTCATCATCACTAATACCTCACAGCATCATATTCAACAGGAGCTCTATCAGAGCCGGCATAGTGCATGAGGTGATCCTCATACTCAATAAATAATGGTGCATCGGGATCGAAGGGTCTCTCAAGTGTCTCGAAGGCTATCTTCTTGTCTAGTGCATCCAGCTTTTCCAGCGCCTTGGGCTTGTCCAATGGTCTCAGCTCCAGTTTGGGCTTGGCATGTTCGAATGCCCTTTTGCCATTCTGGGTCCTTATTAGGACGCTGGAGTAGCCGTCAGCACTACCCACGGAACCTACGGATATATCAGCTGTTCGCCCTAGGAAGTCTGCGCATTCATCGCATCCTTTGAGTGCAGCACCATGGAAGTCTTTGACCGGCTCATCAATTAGTGTATTGCCCTCGTGATCGTAGACTAGCATCTTGCCACGAATGACATCCAACTTGCCTATCTGATGCAGGGGTATGCCCCTCTTGCGCTCTATCTCCTGGACCATGAGCTTCTCGTAGTTGAAGTTCTTGGTGCACAATAGTGCTATTGTAAGTACCACGGCATCGACATTGCTTGAGCCCCAGTTCCAGGGTCTTGCTTGCATCGCTTTGAGTGTTTGTATCTCGCAGGGTGTACCAACCAGAGCTATTTTGGCATCTGGCCCTAGCTTGTACTTTTTGAGGTCCAGGTGAGATAGGGCCATTGTCTGGTTGTAGAAGCTGCCTGCGCACTCTATAACCTCTTCCGGCGTACGTGCTATAAAGGGCTCCGCTTTCCAAGGTGTTGTCTTGCTTTCCCTAGCTAGCAGGGCTCCGTCAATCTCGCCTGCCTCCATCAGTGCGATGAGCAAGGCTGTCACGACGCCTCCGTCCTGGACGCCGTCTATGTATGGTGAGACTCTTGCCGTATAGCTCTCAAGAACAGTCCCCAATCCTGCTCCTGAGTCCTCTGCAAACATCTTCCAGCCGGCCTCGTATCGCAAGCCGCCGCGAGGGCAGAAGTCCCAACAGAGCGAGCAACCCGTGCACATCTTGACGAGCTTGGGTAGTCCATCATCAGCCACGCCTATAGAATCGGAGGGACACGCAGCCACACAGGCCCCACACTGTACACATCTTCCGGGATCTATAACTGCCTGCTCGAGCTCCCAGAAGAATATCTTGTTCGGGGGTTCTTCAATACCGTTCATGAACTTGCGAATAGAGAAACCTGACACTATTGACCACCTCCATTCTGTAGGGTTGCTCTAAGCTCACTGTTTGGGATACGCCTCGCCCATTCGTAGAAGCGTTCGCCATCTTTTCTCTCAGCTTCATATCGCTTGTACAGCCTGACCAGAGCTTCGGGGACTTCGTCTACTGGTTTAGCTCCCTCAACCCAGTCTATAAATGCTGCATCGGGACCCAGGCTACCTCCGAGCCCTATGTCTACGGCCTCTACTACCCCTGAATCCGTAATAGCAGTGTCGCCTCTGAAGCCAATGTCTGCGATCTGAGGTTGCGCGCAAGAGGCTGAGCATCCTGAAAAATGCATCCGTATGACTTCCTGGTCGGTCTGCACGTGCTCATCCATATATTTAGCCCATTGATAAGCCCTGACTTTTGTCTCGACTATGGCGAACCTGCAGAACTCGTTACCCGTGCAGGCTACTACCCCTCTCTCAAAGGGTTTGGGGAAGGGGGAGTGTATCTGTAGCAAGGGCTCGGAGAGCAAGGCATCGATACTGGATTCAGGTATGTTGGGAATTACAAAGTTCTGGTCGTTGGTGAGCCTGATCTCGCCATTGCCGTACTCATCGGCAAGCCTGGCAAGCTCTATGAGGTTTTTGCCTTGCATCCTGCCAACAGTGACGTTGCATCCAACGTAGTATAGACCGTCCTGCTTCTGAGGGTGCACGCCTATATGGTCACCCCTGTAGCGCTTTGTAAGGTCCTCGCCTGCCGGGGTCAATTCGAATGCTGCTCGCTGCTGAAGCTCGTACCTGAACTGTTCGGGACCCAGCTCCTGTACAAGGTAGCGCAGGCGGCAAGTCCATCTGTTCTCCCTGTTACCAAGCTCCCCATAAACCTGAGCTATGGCCCGGCATATCTCTACGACCTGATCGGGGGTAACAAAGACATCTATGTCGCTGGCCATCCTTGGGCCATCGCCTAGCCCCCCTCCTACTCGTACGTTGAATCCTAAGGTGCCGTCCTCCTGCCTTGCCGGGGTGAGTCCTATGTCGTTGATGTCGGCCTGGGCGCAGTCCTCTACACAGCCCGTTATGCTCATTTTGAACTTACGTGGGAGGTTAGCATATTCCCTGTTCCCCAGGAAGAACTGGGTTATGGCTTCAGCCAGGGGATATGCGTGAATGACTTCCTCACGATCAAGTCCAGACACAGGGCAGCAGACAACGTTGCGGGCCGAGTCACCGCAGGCTTGGGTGGTAGTCATGCCTACCTCTTCCAGCCTGCGCCACATCTCTGGGATGTTACCGATCTTTATCCAATGCAGCTGGATATCCTGTCTGGTGGTGATATCTAGGAAGCCCGTACCAAATACGGGGTTAGGGTATGGTCCGACTGCAAACTCTTCGGCCATCTGTCCAATCACTCGGGCCTGCTGGGAGGTAAGTCTGCCGCCGGGGATCTTGATTCTGAACATGAAGGCATCTCCGCCCTGGCGTTGAGGGTAAATGCCAAACCACTTGAGGCGTTCTTGCTCGCCTTCAACTGCGGCTATGGCTTCAGGACCTTCCTTAGCGTACTTATTGATGATGTCATCACGGACATCGAGTGGATGTCTCTTCAGCTTTGCCTGCTCAACGCTGTTTAGTTTCTTGTAGGGGCGTAGAAACTTCATGTTCACAACCCTTCCTTTCTAGAATTACCATGAATTTACTAGTTGAAATTAATTGCAATAGATACACTCTAACCTCATGGTTACAGAGATGATAACAATTGTGCCAATTAAATCTCAAGAGTTTGAGAGAAAATGACCTCATATATTACATGCATCTTTTCGCAATAAGAATAATTCGGTATTTGTATCTGCTTGTCACGTTGCAATCTGGAGCAACAAATATTTGCTACCTATAGCTATCCTCCTCGTGATTATTTGTCGGTAACTATCAGAGTGATTTATGCTATACAGCGTACGGTGCGCATTCGTTAGAGCGACCAGATGGAGGGCGAAAGGCTATGCCTGAAGATCAGGTGGAATCTCTTGTCAGGAATATAGATGACAAGCTGGCGGCCAGGGATCTGGTACCGTCCAGAAGGCAGTATCTGGAGCTTAAGAGGAAGTATCCCCATGCGATATTGCTCTATAGGATGGGGGACTTCTACGAGGCCTTTGATGACGATGCCAGAGTAGTTGCGCGCGATGCTCGCGTTACTTTGACCTCCAGGACTTTTGGGCGAAGTGGTCGTGTGCCTATGGCGGGAGTTCCACATCATGCCCTCAACTACTACCTGTCGCGGTTACTAAATGCAGGACACACCGTAGCCATTGCTGAGCAGATGAGCGAGCCCGGAAAGGGGTTGGTGGAGCGTGAGATAACCCGAGTGCTTACACCTGGTACTGTAGTGGAATCTGCATTGTTGCCTGCAGGGGAGAATCGGTATCTAGCTGCGGTTTATGATGTGGGTGCCAGGATAGGAATTGCCTGGGTGGATGTTAGCACTGGTGAATTCAGGCTGATGGAGCTTAGAGGCGACGATGTGTCGGAGCGCCTGCAAGAGGAGTTGGCAAGGGTATCTCCTGCAGAATGTCTGATTCCCGAGGGGTTCCCCTATGAGTTGGTGTTATCTCAGGCTCATGCTACTACTGTTAGACGCCAAAACTGTGATCCACAAGTTGCCTATCAACTGCTGTGCAAGCACTTTGGTGTCAGGTCGCTTGATGCCTTTGGTTGCCATGATGCAAAGGCGTCCCTTGGGGCGGCAGGGGCCATATACACCTATATAGAGCAGACCAATCCATCACTCCTCTGCATGCTGACATCCATACGTATGGAGAGTGCGGAAGATATAGTTGGAATGGACCCTGCGACGAGAAGGAACCTTGAGCTCACACGCAGTTTTGGCACGGGAGGCAGCAGGGGAAGTCTACTGGGAGTAGTGGATCTGACTAGTACTCCTATGGGATCCAGAGCCATGCGAAGGCTCATCAATACACCCTTACGTGATCTGCAGGAGATTAGAAGGCGACAGGATATCATAGAATCTCTTGTCCAGATGTCTCGAGTACGAGCGCGGATTGCCAATCAACTCGTCCAGATAGGCGACCTGGAGCGAGCAGTTAGCAGATGCACTCAGTCCGGATCTACTCTAAGGGATTTCTTGTCGCTGTCTTCGGCTCTAGGACATGTAGGTTCTTTGGTGAGGATACTAGCCAGTACACATCAGCAGGCGCTGGCAAGTGTAGCAAGCAGTATGGACATCTGTGAAGATATCCTCTCTCGTTTGAGGATGGCTGTGGCAGAGGCTGATGATGGCTCCCCAGCGATACTGCCCAGCTTCATGCCAGAGCTAGAGGATGCTCTTGAGGAACTGCGGTCTGCTAGGGAGTGGCTAGCCAGGCTGGAGCAAAAAGAAAGGGAGCGAACGGGTATACGTAGCCTGAAAGTGGGTTACAACAAGGTATTCGGCTACTACATAGAAGTCACTAGACCAAACCTCCATCTGGTGCCGAGAGACTACGTGCGCAAGCAGACTATTTCTACTGGTGAAAGGTTTGTGACAGAAGACCTCAAGGAAGTGGAATCTAGGATAACACGAGCTGAGGATGCCATAGAACGCCTACAGAACGAGGCTATTGCTCTTCTGAGGTCGCTTGTAAGCGCCAACACTCGAAGGTTGCTAGCCACCGCGCAGTTTCTGGCGGAGATGGACGCCCTTGTGGCGCTAGCGGAAGTAGCCTCCAGATACAGTTGGGTCCGTCCATTGGTGGATGATTCGGACGTTATCGAGATACGCAATGGTAGGCATCCCGTGGTCGAGTCCTCCTTAGAAGGGGAAAGGTTTGTGCCCAATGATTGCTATATAGGTGGTAATTGGCCGAGAGTGTTGCTGATCACGGGCCCCAATATGGGTGGCAAGAGCACTTATCTCCGGCAGGTGGCCCTTATAGTCCTGCTAGCTCAGATAGGCTCATTCGTGCCCGCCGAGAGCGCACATATAGGACTTGTTGATCGCATATTCACTCGGGTGGGTGCTCATGATGACCTTGCTCGAGGTGCCAGTACTTTCATGGTGGAGATGGTGGAAACAGCTACCATACTCAATGGGGCTACAGAGAGGAGCCTGGTTGTGTTGGACGAGATTGGTAGGGGCACGAGCACCTATGATGGCGTGGCAATAGCTCAGGCAGTGTTGGAGGATATACATGATCGTGTTAGGGCTAGAGCCCTATTTGCCACCCACTACCTAGAATTGACTATAGTGGCTGAGAAGCTCCCAGGGGCTAAGAACATGCATGTGTCTGTTGCTGAGGAGAAAGATCACATTGTGTTCTTGTACTCAGTGCGTCCAGGAGCTGCGGACAGGTCGTACGGAATACATGTGGCCAGGCTAGCAGGTCTACCTCCATGGGTGGCTGGCAGGGCCGAGAACATACTTCACGCTCTGAGCGCTGGCTCTGCAAGTGAAGCTATGAGATATGAGGAAGATGGTAGGGCTAACGACTTAGCACCTAAATTTGACATAAGTGAAGCCTCTTGTGATGGTGCAAGGCATCTTTTTGAGCCTATAGAGCGTTATACGTGTAGCGGAAATCCTTTGCCGGTGAAGATGTCTGCTGTAAAGACTCTCGATGGAAATATGCTGGCTTATCAGGGGGTATTGGAGGGCTTTGAGCCCTCCAGGAGCGAGCTTGAAGGTGTCGCTGAGGATATCCTTGATACTGACCTTGCTTGTCTTTCGCCTGTAGAGGCTCTACAGAAGATAGAAGAGTGGCAACGACGTCTGAGGGGTATGAGAAGTGATCTATGAGCACGGGGTGTTTGAGGGACCTGTAGGTGGTGCATCTTCTGCTAACCGTCCTAAGATAAGGCTGCTGCCTGATGACGTTGTGCGGATGATCGCAGCTGGCGAGGTAGTAGAGCGACCTGCCTCTGTGGTGAAGGAACTGGTAGAAAACTCAATAGATGCAGCAGCATCATCGATCCGTGTGGACGTGAAGGGAGGTGGGCTAGCGTATATAAGCGTAGTTGACGATGGCATGGGCATACCTACCGACGAGCTGCATCTTGCTGTCCAGAGGCACGCTACTAGTAAGCTCCCGGAAGGTAAACTGGATGCTATTACGACGCTTGGCTTTCGAGGAGAGGCTCTGCCTAGTATAGCTGCTGTGTCGGAGCTCACCATAACCAGTTCGGCAAAATGGGAGGATGTGGGTAGATCCATTACTGTCCGAGATGGCAAGGTAGTGGCGGACTATACTGCACCTGCATCTGGAGGTACTATAGTCGTAGCACGCAACCTATTCCGAAATGTGCCTGCGCGGCTGGCTATGGTGGACAAGCCTCAGGTGGAGGTGGGATACATCTCTCAGGTACTTCGTCGGCTGTATCTTAGTTCCCCACATATAGCTCTCAGGCTCTATTTTGAAGGGAAGAGGCTCCTTAGTACCAGTGGCCAAGGTGATCGCCTTGCAGCACTAATCGAGCTGTATGGTGACGAGCTTGAGGAGCACATCATCGATCTGGGGATCAGGGAGTTGCGATATGGCAGTTACAGGTTGATCCTCAGCGATTCCTCGGTGACACGACCTAGCAGGCATCACATTAACATAGTAGTTAACAACAGGTGGGTGCAGGTAAAGGCGCTGATTGCGAGTATGGAACAGGTTTATAGGAGCATACTACCAAAGGGTAGGCACCCGATCATGTTGTTGCAGTTGGATTTGGATCCATCTAGGTTGGATGTGAACGTGCATCCAGCTAAGCAGGAGGTGAGGCTCCTGGATGAGAGAGAGGTGGCCGAAAGCGTTTGTGAGCAGCTGAGGAGTGCTCTCGGGAAGAATCCGTCCGCCTCCAAGTCGCTGCTGTACTACGGTATTGAGCCTTTCCCTTCAGAATATCCAAGGCTACAGATAGCGGAAGAGAGGGAGAGTTGGCCTGATGGAAGGATTGTAACTCCGAACCTACCTCCCGTGAAGGTGCTTGCCCAGCTGCACGATAGGCTCATAGTGCTGGAGGGAGAGGAAGGGCTTTACCTAGTGGATCAGCACAGGGCGCATGAGCGTGTGCTATATGAGCGTTTTCTCGCCGAGCGCATGGATGGATCTGAGGGGTTGCTGCTATCTGAGCCTGTAGTGATCGAGCTGCGTACTCACCAAGCGCAAAAGCTGGCAGAGTACATGGACGAGCTATCCGCACTGGGATTTGAGTGCGAGGTGTTTGGTAGAAATGCCTTCCTAGTGCGAGCTCTGCCAGATGCAGGAAAAGAGCTTGGAGATCATTTAACTGCTTCAGACCTTCTCTGGATACTTCAGGATGAGCCTTCGGCCTTTGAGGATCCTGGCAACTGGAAGCACAGGCTTATAACTCGCATGGCATGCAGGATGGCTGTGCGCAGAGGTAAGTCGCTTGAGCGTGACCATATGGTGTGGATTGTGGAAAGACTAGGGCACACTAGCACCCCTGCGATTTGTCCCCATGGTTCTCCTATTATCAGGTACCTGCCAAGGGAATCTCTTTACAGAGATTTCGAGTGGTAGCTGCCCCAATCCTGGGGCAGCTATGTGGTTACTTCTGGAAGTGAGGGATTACTTCTTCTGCGAACCAATGGAGGGGTTCTGTGTCGTAGGCCACTCTAGGCAGGGTAACTATAAAATAGTTAGCGCCAGCATCAACAATGGTCTGCAACCTCTCAGCTACCTCATCCGGAGTACCTACTATGACGTTGCGAGAGTATTCCTCAAAGCTCTGCCTGCCACGAGCTCGCCATGTGGCCTCACGTGGGTCCTGCCCAGGGCGTACCAGGTGCACGGTTACTCCTGTGGACTTGATGATATCGTCGTAGTTTCTGCCTAGCTCCTCACAATGCTGCCTGAGTACCTCTAGCTTGTGCCTTAGGATCTCTGGATCTGATGCTAGGTTGCAGGCGTTGCCGTACTGGGCTAC
>JBHORE010000211.1:0-19686 GCA_042408415.1 Thermobaculum sp. | reverse complement strand
GGATACTTAGAGAGCACGAGCCTGGAGACAAAATTACCCTAACAATAGAAAGAAACGGCAAGAAGATTCAAAAGGAACTAATATTAGCAGAAAGGCCATCTAATTCATAGTCATAAAATACTACAAAAACGAGAGTATCCCACAGGTCCTGTTTATAATGTTACCTGTGGGATACCTTTCTAGGGCTAAGTTTATATGCGTAGAAACTGGGCAGATGTAGTACTCGAATCCTGCGCAATCTTCGTATTGGTTATGGCGCTTTCTTACCTAGGAAAGTCAAAGTTCAGAGATCTTCTGCTAGACCTAGGTTGGCTGTCATCTAATGGCCCCACCAAAACATTTGCAGAATGGTACATAGCAACACCTGGTCATGCAGCTATAACCTGCTTGTTGATAGCTTTAGCTGTTAGTAGCTTATACACACTCACACAAATCGTGACTTTTAAAGTCATAAGGGGAGAGGATTAACCCCTCCCCATTACGATTGGAGCGAGGGACGAGACTCGAACTCGCGACCTCTTCCTTGGCAAGGAAGCGTTCTACCAACTGAACTACCCCCGCATCACCTTAGGAGCGGGCAACGGGAATCGAACCCGTGCCTGGTGCTTGGGAAGCACCTGTGATACCTCTTCACCATGCCCGCTTGTTAAGGTTCATATCGATTGCATCGATAGTATAGAAAGAGTACAGTCTTAGTGTCAAGATCAAGGTAGCGATATAAGTTCTATTGCTTGGAACTGTAGGGATCAAGTACATCACGAATGCCATCTCCTATATAAGAGAGAAGAACAACCAGCAGGACAAGCATAGCACTAGGTACAAAAACCTGGAACTGGGACTGAGAGAAGAACTTAACGGCGTCATTTATCATCCTGCCTATGCTTGCCATTGGAGGCTGGGTTCCGAGTCCAAGTAGACTCAAAACCGATTCGTTAATTATCACTCCTACAGCATCCAAGGTTGCAGCCGTGATGACTAGGCCAATAACGTTAGGCAACACATGATTTAGAAGTATACGCCGATCCGTGACGCCCAAAGCTCTAGCTGCTAGTATAAATTCTCGCTCTCTTATAGAGAGCGTTTCGCCGCGCACAAACCTAGCCATAAGAGGCCAGCTTACCAGGCTAAGCGCTGTGGCTACTAGAAGCAGTCTACCAATACTCCCAAAGTGCTTGGTGACCCAATCCCCCCAAACTGCGGTAACCAATATAGCTAAGAGCAACCCTGGAAAAGCAAAAAGCATATCTGCTAAGCGAGAAAGCAGATTATCAATCCAACCTCCTAGGTAGCCCGCTAGTAGGCCAATGGTAGCTCCCAGAAGCACATTTATTGCTTCTACTACAAGGACCACCAACAAGGAAACCCTCAACCCCTGCAGTAATCGGGCAAGCGTATCTCGACCTAGGTTGTCAGTCCCCAAAGGGTGAGAAATAGAAGGTGCGCTATTGATAGCTAAAAAGTCGGTAGCAGCTGGATCAACTCTATATATAAAAGGGCCTATCAAGGCAGCCAACACTATAAATACAAAGATAATAAAACTTAGGAACGTAATTCTATTGCGGCGAAATCTCTGCCAGTAGCTGTCTCTGACATGTGATGGTTCTGCCAGCAGCCGGACTGCAGAGTCTTCTTGCGCCTGCATAGACCTATTCCTAACTCACTCTTATTCTGGGATCCAATATCATGTAAGCCATATCTGTCAACAAGTTCATGATAACTACAGCCACGCCAAGCAGGATAGTAGTTCCCTGAATAACTGCGTAATCTCTCTGCTGAATCGACTGAACTGTGAGGAAGGCTATACCAGGAACATTAAGCAGGTTTTCTACCACAAAAGCACCAGTAATGAGAAAGGCCACAGAAGGTCCTATTACAGTAACCAAAGGCAGCATGGCGTTCCTAAAGGCGTGCCTCCAGATCACCAGTCGTCTGGGTAATCCTTTAGACCTCGCAGTACGAACGTAATCCTGCGTAAGCACCTCGAGCATGCTGTTGCGTGTAAGACGAGTTATATACCCAATATTGGCAGTAGCCAATATTATGACCGGTAAGACATAGTGTTGCCAGGTTCCCCATCCAGCAACCGGTAAAGTAGGTAATCCAGCGCTATTCATAAACCTTATTATCTCCCAAGCAATGGGGATGAGAACGAATGAGGGCACAGCATAAAAACCCAAAGTCAAAAATACTATTGCCCTATCCACAACCGAGTTATGCCTTATAGCAGCAATAACCCCTAGGGGTATCCCGATCATCAATCCCAGAACTAACCCTAAACCACCTACCCTGAACGACACGGGTACTCCTGATTTGATTAGATCCCAGACACTTCTACCTTCATATCTGTAGGAGAGTCCAAGGTCGCCGTGCAACAATCCCCATATATAACTTAGGTATTGGACCCATAAAGGTTTATCTAATCCGTACTCGTGTCTTAGACGGGCGTATGTAGTTGGGTCCTGATGAGGACCCATTAATATAAGGATGGGGTCACCAGGAGCTAGATGTCCTACCATAAAGGTTATAAACGTCAAGCTAAAGAGCACGAACACAGCACTAAGTAGCCGTCGTGCCATAAACGATCCCATTGTGTTCGGCCTTCTATACAGTTACTTTAGACCAGTCAGGAGCCATTATGCCTTGACCAGTAAGTACAAGCCCCTTTACAGATGGTCTGATCAGAGCAGTTACCAGTGGGTTGTACAAAGGTAACCAGCCAACTTCGTTTACAGCTATCTGTTCAGCCTGATTATAAAGCCTGAGCCTTTCCTCGAACTGAGAACTAGCGCTCATAACATCAGCCTT
The DNA here is from genome assembly GCA_042408415.1 of Thermobaculum sp. Taxonomy (GTDB): domain Bacteria; phylum Chloroflexota; class Chloroflexia; order Thermobaculales; family Thermobaculaceae; genus Thermobaculum. The sequence continues at coordinate 16,881 of JBHORE010000211.1, read as the reverse complement.
CTCTGTCAGCTCATCGAACTTCTTATTGGACCAATGACCATTGTTGTTTGGTGACTCAGTCTGTAATTGCTGTGACAGGAAGTTTTGAGGGTCTGGATAATCTGCACCCCAAATACTTAAGTAAAACTGCAAACCTTTTGTAGGATTCTCCCGAGTAACATCCAAATTCTTTGAGAAATTACCTAACTCCATGGGCTGCAGGTTCACTTTTACACCCAGGTTGGTCTGCCACATACTCTGCAACGCCTCGGCAACACGTTCATTATCGCCCTCCTGACCGTAGGCAAGCGTTACACTAATAGAGGAAGGGTTAATCCCAGCAAGCTTTAGTTCCTGCTTTGCCTTATTTGGATCATATTCTAGGCCCTTCACAGGCAAATCAGACCCTGGAATTCCCTGAGGCAATATACGATCAGTAGCATGGACAGTACCGCCTAGTACTTTCTCTGCTAATGTATTACGATCAGTTGCGAAGGCAAAGGCTCTTCTGACATGAACATTGTCGAATGGCTTCAGCTTATTATTGAAGCCTATATATCTCACAGCTAGAGCGGGTACTTCCTTGTAGTCAGGTTTGCCTTTTACGTTAGGAATCTCCTGGGCCAGGATACCATCCTGCCCACCACCGGTAATGTCTAACTGGCCAGTTTGATAGAGTTGATAGGCGGTCTCGCTGTTTTGGATAAACGGCATCTGTATGTTTATCTGTGGTTTGCCCTGCCAATAGTAGGGATTAGGTTCAAGAGTCATGCTCTGGTTGTGTTTCCATTCTCTGATCCTGAAGGGACCTGTGCCAAAAGCTTTGTTCGTCCAATCCTTTCCACTCTCAACCAGCTTTCGGGGAGCAGCAAATGAGTAGGGGAAAGTCATCAGATCCAGGAAATAAGCTATAGGCCTTTCAAGAGTTATTTCCAATGTCTGCTTATCTACAACACGAACACCCTTAGCCTCTTTCGCCTTACCGCTAGCTACATCCTTTGCACCCAAAATATCTTGCAGCTGGAAAGGGGCAGCAAAACTTTGAGTTGTAGGGGTCAATGCTCGATTGATAGCATATGCGAAATCTTCAGCAGCGCACTCAGAGCCATCTGCATACTTGAGACCATTTCTGAGCTTAAATGTATAAACTGTACCATCCTTAGATACTTTCCAACTCTCCGCAGCGTCTGGTACAACCTCCAAATTCTCATTAAGTTTGACCAGTCCAGAGAACACTAGGTTGATGATAAGAATGCTCTGAGCATCCTTAGGGTTAGCTGGATCTATGCTAGATGGTTCAGAAATACCTGTATTAGCCCACCTTAGTACTCCTAAAACTGAAGGAGTAGCCGCACTCGGCACCTGAGTTACAACTGGGGTGCTGACAGCAGGCGCGGTTGGGGATGCACTCGGTACAGCAGTTGGAGATGGGCTAGGGGATGATGTAGCTTGAGATGCACTCGGGGTAGGGGTTCCCCCTGCAACAGATAACCCAGGGGTTGGTGTAGCAGTTGAAGATTTGCCACAAGCAGCCAATGCAAGCAGAGCACTGGTCTTCAGACTTAGCCTCAGGAACTTTCGTCTGTCCATGTCTTACTCTCCTGAGAGGGATAATAAGGTTACCATTGTCAAAAAACGGGCTAAGGTTAGTATAATCCTCGCAGGCTCCATCATCAAAAGGCTAGAGATTACCTGCTTAGCTGCAAGTATAGAAGTAACTAATCCTCACTAGAGAGTGCAGACCATTCCCCGTTGGGATGAATCAGCGCATCAAGCTCTGATCCTCCGTATTTCCTAACTTTACCTCTACCCACACCTACATAATGTAACCCTGCCTCCTGAGCCTTCAACGGATCCAAAACGTTCCTGCCATCGATAATGATTGGCGTGTGCATAATAGAAGCTACTCTCTTGAGGTCAATGGATTTGAACTCTGTCCATTCAGTAAGGAGTAGCACCGCATCCGCACCCTCAGCCACCTCATATACATTCCTGCACATCCTGACGTTAGGCAGTCTTCTTGAGGCCTTAGGCATGGCCACCGGATCGTAAGCCTTTATCTCTGCGCCCTCCTGTTCGAGCAGTCTCATAATCTCTACGGACGGTGACTCGCGGATATCATCTGTATTAGGCTTATACGATATACCCCACACGCCAATAGTTCTCCCCTCGATGTGCCCTAGCTGCTCCCTTAGCTTGAATAGGACTCTACGAAACTGGTGGGTGTTGACATCCATCACGGCCTTCAGGAGCTTGGGGTCTGCTCCATGTATTGCCCCAAGATGTGCCAATGCCATGACATCCTTGGGGAAACAAGATCCACCGTAGCCCACACCAGGACGGAGGAAAGCTTTCCCTATCCTTTTATCCAATCCCATACCTTCAGCGACTACCGAGACGTCAGCACCAACCTTCTCGCAGATATCTGCTATCTCGTTGATAAAGCTTATCTTGGTAGCCAGAAAGGCGTTCGAAGCATATTTGATCATCTCAGCACTCTTGGTATCAGTTATCAACACTGGGGCATCGATTGGCTCATACACCTGCTTTAAGCGCTCAGCGGCAGACCTATCTTCCGCGCCTATCACTATGCGATCTGGGCTCATGAAATCCGAGATCGCTGATCCCTCACGTAGGAACTCAGGATTAGATAATACTTGAACACCTGCTAGTCCAGGGTTAACAGTTGATATCAGCCTCTGCAAGCTCTGGCAGGTACCAACTGGAGCCGTACTCTTGTTCACCACCAGCACATCCGAAGACTGTATTATCTCAGCGATCCTGGCTACAGCAGCCCGTAGTATAGTCACATCAGCGGCCCCATTAGAGCTGGGAGGAGTAGGTAGACATAGAAAGATAATATCCTTGTTTATCAGCCCTTCACCATAATCAGTAGTAAAGAACAACCTCTCGCTGGCAACATTGCGATGCACGAGCTCCTCAAGTCCAGGCTCGTAGAAAGGAATCTCTCCTCTTTGTAGTCCATCAATACGCTCTACATCTATGTCTATACAAACCACCGAATTGCCAAGCTCTGCGAAGCACGCACCAGTTACAAGGCCTACATAGCCAGTACCCAATATTGCTATCTCGTGCACAATTCCCTACCTCGTAAGGTTTTTAGTTTTATTCCGGATTTTCAAGGCAGTATAGCAACCTGATAAGAAATTCATGCAAACTATAATTTATATTGCGTGATCATCAATCACAACTTTACAATATTATGTGTCCGAGCTACTCATCGTTGCTACTTCAGATAACCACCTAAGCAAACACTACGCCAAGCTTACTCCCCGCAAGCTAGAGATTAGAAGATCCTGGCTGCAGAGAGCCTTTGAGGCGGCAGTTGATTATGCTCTCCAACACGATGCCTATATATTCGTGCAGGCAGGAGATCTGTTCGATACTCCTGATCCTTCCAACGCTGACTTGGACTTTGTAGCTTCCTGCTATAACAGACTCCTACAGAAGGGCATAAAGATCCTGGCAGTAGGAGGAAATCACGATACACCATCCAACCAAGGCGTACAAGGTGGAAAATCCCCTCTAGCTCCGCTAGCTACACTTGGTGTGCTCAGTTTGCCAGAACGCGGCAACCCATGTCAGCTCAATGTCAATTTTGAAGGAAGAGATATAAGTATTATCAGCTTCACACCCGACTTTAACAGTCGCTCGACAGACCCCCTTGAGACTGTCCTGGATCTCGGTTTAGATCCAGATATATTAGTAACCCATGCTGCAGTCGAAGGACTTGCGCCATTTTTAGAAAATGATCCCGTAATTAGACATACATCTATCAATAGGTCTCAAAATCTGAGACTTATCATTACTGGACATATACATCAATTTCAAATATTCCAACTTGGAAAAGTTCAAGTGGTCATACCTGGGTCTACTGAGCAGATAACGTTCGGAGAGGCGGGTAACCCTACAGGATTTGCTGCAATCAAAATATCTTCAGGCATGAAGATAGAGATACAGCAAGTAGATACTCCTCACCAGCCAAGAACCAATCACAACATACACATCACTGATGGAGACACTAACCTGCATGAAAAACTCCTCTCAACCATCCTGGAGTCGGCTTCGCCTGACACACTCATGAGGTTAGTGTTGTCGGGAGATATCTCAAGGACAACTTATAGATCTCTTGAGTTGGCACAGCTAATAAAGACAGGCCAAGAGGCTAATTTCCACTTTGAGATAGATACCACACGCCTGCTTGTGGTAGAGGAGTTTGCAGTAGGTATATCCAGAGGGCTGAGGATATCTCAAGTCGACAGAATTCGCGAAGTAGCTGAAGAACTGATAGGCAGCACAAACGAGCCCTCACAGGCAGGTTTGATCCAAAAGGCAAGAGACCTAGTACTGGAGCTTTACAACGAGTGATTACCCTAGGAGAACTGCAAATCACCAATTTCAAAAGAATTAGGTCGCTCTATATAACCTTCCCGCGTCAAGGAACAATACTGGTAGAAGGGCCAAATGAGTCTGGAAAGAGCACTCTCTTTGAAGCCATATACTTTGCTCTTTATGGTCAACCCATAGTCACAGAGACCAATAGGAAGTCTTTGGACGATCTCATAACTTATGGTGAAAACCAGCTTCGAGTAAAGCTATCGGTGCATACTGACAAAAACACCCTGTACATAGACAGGATCGTGAAAAGAAGCAAAGGATCGACGATTACACTCAGAATAATGAGCGGATCTGGGAGAGAAGAGGTTATAAACTCCGTTAGAGCAGCAAACAGTCGGATAGTACAGGAACTTGGTGGTATCGATGGTTCTGCTTTACTTAACTCCTGCTTAGTAGAACAAAAAAAGCTCTCCAAGCTCGAGGAGCTAGATGCCAAAGAAAGGCGAGACTCACTCATGAAGATACTCAACTTGGAGAAGCTCTCTTATATCGAGGACAGGCTTCGAGTGTCCAAAGGGGAGATAGAGCAGCTCGATGCGCTCAAGATTAGGTACGAACTTGCAAACTGCTTGTCGCAGAAGGAGCAGTTGCTGATATCTCTTCGGGAGCTCGAAGAGGACTACAGGAATGGGCTCACAAACATGGCCGCCAGCCAAATCAAATCACTATACTCCAGAATAGCCAGCGCTAAGAACGACCTTGGGCAGGCTATGGAGTTGCAACAGCTATTAGCTCACAAAAAGGAGCTTGAAGGAAACATCTCAGCTAATAGGCCCAATAGGCTATTCCTAGAACCTAATACCCTAGCAGCTTTATTTCTATCAGTAATTATCTTCCTCGTAGCATTGTTCACAAATACAAGTTGGTTCATCAAAGGTCTATTGCTGATAGCCTCGATAGCCTTTATAGCTTACCTGGTGGTTAGCAATCTAAGAAGGTTAACTTCAAAGGAGGCGACTTCTCAAGATTTAGATGCTCAATTATTGGCGCTCAGTCGTAGGGTCAGTGAAATAAGTGCTAATCTTGGGCTGAAAGATCTTAACAGCTTGCAGGACTTAGTAAATCACAGGAATATGCAGATAGCCGAATATGAGACACAGATAAAGTTCCTGCAAACCAATCCTGAGATGGTGCTTGGTGGAGATCTGCAAAATAGAAAACAAAAGATCGATCAGATAAAGCAGGAAATACAAGTACTCGACCATAGGATAAATTGGCTCAGGATCGAAGTACCTTCCGGCGAGGAAACCTTGCGCTCTCCTCAAGAATACAAGAAAGAGATAGAAAGGCTTGAGGAAGACATAAGAGTACGTGAAATTGCTGTGCACATCCTGCAAGAATCAACCAAACGCATAATCTCCAATGTACTACCTGATACTGAGAGGAACATGAACTTGCTCCTACCTATCCTCACTGCTGGTCGATACCACGATGCCAGAATAAGCGAAGATTACAAGATAGAAGTCTGGGACGAAGAAGCCGGTCGATACGTAGGAAAAAACATTTTCTCAGGCGGTACCAAGGACCAGATGAGCCTCGCATTACGATTGGCCTTTGCCATCGCCAGCCTGCCGCAGGAAAGGGGTGCTTCGCCAGGATTCCTGTTCATGGATGAGCCCCTGAGCTCATTCGATGAAGAGAGGACGCAGTCCCTAATAGACTTGGTAACTATTGGAGAGCTGGCGAGAATATTTCCACAGATATGCATAATATCTCACAGCAAGTCCTTTGATCCGGGTGCATTCCAGTACTTCATACGTATGGAGGATGGCAGAGTTGCCTCTAGCAACCTAAGTGGTCGAGAAGAGTTAAGCCTGGCCTAAAGAATGCTATACGACCAATAGCCCAACACTTACGGAGGCGATATGTGGGAAGAGCATCAAGATGACTTAGCCATCGTAGCGAAGAACGTCTGGAAGGAATTCGATGGCACACCAGTAGTCAAGAACGTGTCCTTTACAGTCTTAGAGGGAGAGATCTTTGGCTTTATAGGGCCTAGCGGTTCCGGCAAGACAACCATGATAAGGATGCTAGTTGGGTATTATCTCCCTACGAAGGGAGACATAAAAGTACTTGGCATGCCTCCTAGCAAGCTTGGGCGAAAGGGTCGCAGGAGATTAGGATACTTGCCACAAAACTTTGTACTTTACCCCAACTTATCAGTCATGGAGAATATGCGGTTTGCCGCATCCCTCTATGGGTTGCTTCCTATACAAAGGCGAAAATACATAAGAAACACTTTAGAGTTCCTGGAGCTTTGGCCTCACCGAAAAAAGTTAGCAGATAATCTTTCTGGAGGCATGCAACGTAGGTTGGAACTAGCTGCTGCGTTAGTACACAATCCAGATATTTTATTCGCAGATGAACCTACAGCAGGCATAGATCCAATCCTTAGAGGACATATCTGGGAGGGATTCAGACAACTCAAGGGTGAAAAGAAGACTCTCTTTGTCACAACCCAGTACGTCACTGAGGCTGAGTACTGTGACCACGTAGCACTCATGTCGAATGGTCAGATAGTAGCCTGTGATACTCCTGAAAACCTCAGGAGGACAGCTATAGGTGGGGATGCTATCGATGTTGAGCTAGAGGGCGTTGTTCAAGGTGACTTAGCAGACGTAATACAGTTTGAAGGACTGAAAAGAGTTGAAAAACTTTCGGATAACACTTGGAGATTTTATGTGAACAACGCTAGCTCCAGCGCGCAGGTGCTAGTTACCTGCCTGAACTCGTGCGATATATCTGCAAGGTCTATAAAAGAGTACAGGCCTAATTTTGATGAAGTCTTTGTAAGCCTGCTACAGGATAGAGAAAAAACAGCCCCAAGCGAAGCAGATCCTATTCCCCGTTGATTCTGGAGCGCACTATTGCCATCACCTCGCTGGACTTGGCCCTGGCGGTGGATTCGATTTCCTCTGCTCGTCTCCTGTATCCATCTGCCTGAGTACTATCCCTCATCAAATTACAATTTATGTACACATTCAGAAGTGCTCCCCTTGCTGCTGCCTCGGCCATCAACGCGGATACACCAGCATCGCTAACTGCGTTGGCATTGCCTTTACCTGCCACATACTCAGATAGCTCGAGCACTTCCACGCATTTCTGAGCTATAGTCAGAGGCACCTCACAGGCTCCAATCAAGGACTTCTGTATCTCAGCGTTCCTTATGGCTACCTGTTCTTCAGTGTCTTTGGGCAATCTGAATGCATTCATTAGAGCATTATAAGCTTCTTCATCATCATGCATAAGCTGTAGCAAAGAGGACCTGAGTTCCCCACAGGAAGCTACTACCCTCCTCATATCCCCCTCAAATTGCATATATTTCTTCTTCCCTATGGTGAGGTTGGCCACCATAGATGAGAGCGCAGCTGCTATCGCAGCTACAAGTGCTGAGGCTGCACCTCCCCCAGGTGTTGGTGCACTGCTGGCAAGGCTGTCTAGAAATTCTTCCAAATTCACCTCAGACCTCCTAGAGAGTATTGACATCTCTACAAGTTGACTAAAGCTCAAGCTTGGTAAGCCAAGAGCATACGAAGCAGCTCCAAGAGCTACACTAGAAGGCATTAGCCCCACAAGCTCACTACTAACCACGTAGGTTCCCTCCTGAGCAGCCAGCTGCTTCACCCTCTCAAAAACTAGATGCAGCGGAGCCCTCACCGGATCAACTATATTCATTGATACTTGAGCAAGCCCCAGGCTCTCCAGCCATAGACCTAGGGCTCTGACACCCAGCATACCCCCAGAGGATTCTCTTATTCTAAGGGCTATCCTTTTAGCTATGGAAACATCAGGCGTACCAAGAACATAGTTAAAGGCTATTAGTGGACCCCTGGCGCCCACAACACAAGCACCTGCTGTCGGATGCGGCATGGCAGGGCCAAAATCTGGCTCTAGGAAATTCCCAGCCAGTATGGCCTGAGAATATAGCCTTCTCACATCCGGTAGAGCCCTATATTCAGGATGCCTTGCGGCCCATTCATACAAGTACACCGGAACTTCAAGCTCATCGCCTACTCTAGATGCAACCTCAATTGCCGCCTTTACGCTATCCTCTTGAGTAGATGCCCCAAGCGGCACAAAAGGCACTACATCCACAACCCCTATTCTGGGATGCACCCCCACATGGCGCCTTATATCTAACACCTCCACTGCCCTTCGTATCATAGACATTACAGCCTCAACTATTTGATCAGCGGGAGCAGTCAGAGTGATAACTGAACGATTATGGTCGGGGTCTGAATGTATGTTTAGGACATAAGCTCCCAATGCTCTAGCAGCCGAGGCTATGGACTCTATCTTTGCTCTATCTCTGCCCTCGCTAAAGTTGGGTACGCACTCGAGCCATCTACCTAACAACTGCAGCACCGCCCAGCATCTTAATATTGAATCTCTCAAGCATTCTTACCATAGCCTCTAGCGGCAAACCAACCACATTGGTGTATGATCCCTCCATTCTCTCCACTGGCGAGAAAAACTCATCCTGAACAGCATACCCCCCAGCTTTATCCATAGGAGATCCAGTTTCTACGTATGAGACGATTTCCTCATCGCTATAGTCGCGCATCTTTACTCGAGTCGTTACTACGCTGCAAATCAGCAACGTTCTATCACCAGCACAAACAGCGGTATGTACTAGGTGCTCCCTGGCTCGGAGAGCCTGTAACATCTCGAAAGCTTCCTCTCTAGAAATGGGCTTTCCGAGCGAGCGACCATCGAGATCGACAACAGTATCGGCAGTGATCACTAGGTAGTCTTCAAAGCCAGATTTGGATGCTACATTTCCCCACTTCTCATAAGCTAGCCGCCGTGCTAGATTCCAGGGACTTTCACCCGGAGCAACATCTTCAGGAATGTCAGGTGAGAAGATCTCAAACTGAATCCCCAGTCCAGAAAGTAGTTCTTTTCTACGTGGCGAGGAAGAAGCCAAAACGATCTTTCGATGCAGCATTCTATAGATAGACTAGCAAAAACTGTAAAAGCTTGAGTACAAATCCTAGTAACTGTAACTCCAAGTTGATAGAGTCGTTAGTGTGAGTGGAGAAGAAAGGCAACTCAAGAAAATAAGAATAACTCTTCTACCAGCTGCCCAGAGATTTATCCTCGATGCAGCCAATACCCTAACGGAGCAAGAAGATAGCGCAGCTATGGGGATAGAGTCCCCCTGTGGTGGGGCAGGGTTCTGCGGGAAATGTAGAGTCCGCTTTCTTGAGAATATCCCACCGCCAACGAGTTGGGACAGGCTACACTTTGAGAGCAAGGAGCTATCGGCAGGTTTTCGCCTGGCTTGTAAGGCAAAACTAGACTCGGACTCTATAGTGGTAGTACCCAATAAGCCCGGTAAGGTGTGTATACAGGGCAAAGAGTACAAATACAACTTTGCCCCTAGTGCGCAAAAAACAGTGATACATGCCTCGCTCTCGGATGTTACAGATGATAACAGGCATATCCTGCCTATAACTATCCTAACAGCTTACAGGAAAGAGCTAACATTATATTCTGTCGGGAGTGATATAACAAAAACGGAGCCGGGAGTAAGTAAGAAGCAGTACCAAGGAGTGGCGGCAGTCGTAAGAAACAGAAGTATCTCGGTATGGGCCCACGATCTAGAGACTGGAGAGGAGATCTTCACGGCTACAGTCAAGGAGATCAATAAGGGACAGTCTCTACAGGGCTTGTTAAGAGCAGCCTGTCTTAAGCAGGGCAGACGCCTCTCTGACATAAACGACGCACTCATAGTAACAGATGGAACCCTGAGGATAGACGAAGAGGAAGGCAACTATAAGATCTTTGGACGTGGGAAGCCTCCCATTTGTGGACTCGCGATTGCTTCGATGATGGGAGCAGATATACAAGTAGACGCGCCGAACATGCTCATGTCCCTAGAACCATATCCATGGATTCTCCTCACCGTCGGGGACAGATGTCTACTCACCTGGGACTACAATGGCTTCTTCAGGAAGGATCTATTCAATTTTGAGCACGATATAGCTGATGAACTTAAACCAACCTTCGCACAGGTAATCGAAGCCACGATAGCCTTAAAAAAGATCAATCTAATTGATGATAAAGGACTGCTTCATCTCACAACCCCAATCAGAAAGAACCCAGAGATAGAAGTCCTTGATATAATCCATAGCGACAAGAACCTTTCTATTCGAATTCGCACACAGACAGATACATTCCTGCTCTCCCAAGCACACATACGGCAAGTTCAGAGGATCAAGGGAGTACTTGCAGATCTTCAGGACAAATTGCTCACCAGGGCAGATATAGATAGCAACGAGTTGGTGAAGATAGTGTTATTAGGGGAATCCCTCGGATTTACTTCTCAGAAAGGACTGAAAGATCTAGGGATTCTAAGAGCGTCAGAAGGCACAGTTATAGAATCCTTCCCCGATGCTGAGGCATTTGGTGCCAGGCTGATGTTGCTCTCATCCCGAGCTTACAAGGACGCTACAGGGCTATTGGAAACTATCGAGTCTATCCCTAATCCAATGTTAAGCAGGGACTGGGCATCTAACCTCTATATCTCAACACAGAGCAAAAATAGCCACAAGCTAAAGCCTAAGGAAAAAGCCCTCTAGAAGCTCAAAAAGACTTGAATTTGATCGCTATGAGTTGATAGACTTTTTATGCGCGGAAGTGTCGGAATTGGCAGACGAGCATGACTTAGGATCATGTGCCGCAAGGCGTGTGGGTTCGAGTCCCACCTTCCGCACCTAAAAAACAAACAAGACATAGCAAAGCTGGAGGATAATTATCCTCCAGCTATTTTTATATAGACCTGGTTTTTATACACTATGCAAGCTGGAATCGTATATGAGGCCAGTTGATGGGGCTACCTGGGTTTAAGGCGCCGGAGAGAGCTTCCCAGCCCCGGAAAAATTCAAGCTTGAGAAGCTAAAAATAAAGCGGGGAATCTAAGATTCCCCGCTCTGGTGGAGATGGGGGGAGTCGAACCCCCGTCCAGAGGCTTTGGACCGAAACATCCTACAGGCTTAGCCGATCTTTACCTTCTCGCTTGAGTACTCCCGACCGGCAGGGTTACTCAAGCCAGCCGGATTTAGTCTTAGGCGTTCGCGCCCCGGCAAGCACTAGCGCCGCACTCCGGTTTCTCGACGCCCATCTCAGCTCCACCGGAGAGGGAGCTGAGTGGACGTAGCCGCAGCTAAATTAGGCGGCTAGAGCGTATTCTGTGTTGGCAGTTGTTTTCTTGCCCCTTCGTCACGGGGTCGAGGCATCCCCGGCCTGCAGTTTCGCGCCCTACACCCCTGTCGAATCCGGTCATCCCCATGTTTTCAAGGTGCCTATCTAACCCTATGCTTCATAGCCGCCTGGATCTCTCTTTGAGCATCCCGCTCGGCTATAGCCTGACGCTTGTCATACTCTCGCTTACCCTTAGCAAGGGCGATTTCTATTTTAGCAATTCCATTCTTAAGATACAACCTTAGAGGGACCAATGTATAGCCCCTTATCTGCTGCTTACCCGCCAAGCTAGCTATCTCTTTGCGATGCAGCAATAATTTGCGAGGTCGAAGCGGGTCATGGTTGAAATACTTCCCACTTTGTTCATAAGGAGATATATGCATGTTGTACACCCAAGCCTCGCCATTTTCGACTCGAGCATAGGCATCCCTTAGATTCACCTTGCCCTGACGTATGGACTTAATCTCACTGCCTGTGAGAGCTAAACCAGCTTCGATCTTATCTTCTATGGCATAGTCATGAAAGGCCTTACGGTTAACAGCGATGGTCTTCTGCCCTTCAGCAGATGATTGTTGAGTCTTTGACATTTCCCCTACCTTAGTGCCCCTGTTCTCTACCGAGAGTATGATGATAACACATAATGTATAATCGCTGTGATGTGGTCCAGGGATCATAACAACCAAATACTAAGATGTATTTCATTCCTGTTTATAGTATTTCTGCTCTTGATAGGCGGGGTTATCGTCCCTGTACCAACAGCTAGGGCTGCATTACCCGCATCTAACGCAGCCGTAGTCTTGCCCTATCCGGAACCTAATATAACTGCTAAATCGGCTCTAGTAATGGATCGTAAGACCGGTAAGATCCTATGGGCCTACAAACCCAACAAGAAACTTGCTATGGCCAGCACCGCCAAAATGATGACGGCCATCCTCGCTCTACAGTATGCAAATCCAGAAGAGGTCATCAAAGTATATCCTCGTGACCTTGTAGGCGGATCCACTGCTTACCTGCGTGCGGGAGAAAGGCTAACCCTAACAGATCTCCTCAAAGCGGCCCTTATACCATCCGGTAACGATGCAGCGGTAACAATAGCGGATTACATAGGACGAAAGTACCTAGGCGGAGTGGGGGACAACGGTATCCAAGTATTCGTTGATGAGATGAACGCTAAGGCACATGAGTTGGGTTTAGACCATACAGTGTTTCGGACTCCCAACGGTTTTGATGCTCCCGGACAGTACTCAACAGCCTTGGACCTAGCCAAACTGGGGAGGGAGCTGCTTGATAACCCTCTACTGTCCTCGATAGTTGGGACTTATAGGACAAGAGTAATTGGATACTTGGGGGGAAAGCCTGTATATCACACGTTGGTATCCACCAACGATCTATTACCCACATATCCTGGTATGAAGGGCATCAAAACAGGCACTACGCCTGCAGCTGGAGAGAATCTAGTATCTTACGTGAAAAGAGGCAATGTAGAGCTTATAGCGGTTATATTAGGATCGCAAGACAGATTTGCTGATACTAGGGCTATCCTCGACTGGATGTTCAGTAGTTACTCCCTCGCAGAGTCGGTTCTACCTATAACTTCGCCGATGACTGCACATGTAAACTACCTTCAGATGTACCCTTACTATCTGGAGGCCAGAGGTGAATGAGCCTATACGTCTACACAAACTGCTCGCACAGATGGGAGTTGCGTCCAGAAGAGCAGCGGAAAAAATGATAGCTGAGGGTAGAGTCTCAGTAAACGGTCGTATCGTCAACACACCTGGAGCAATGGTCAGTCCCGAAGACGAGATCAAGGTGGATGGTAAGCTGGTACGACAGCAACCCAAAATGAGGTACATACTGCTGAATAAGCCGGCAGGCATACTGAGCACAGCAAAAGATGAACGAGGCAGAAAAACAGTTATAGACCTGCTTGGACAATCTCAACGTGTCTATCCAGTTGGGAGGCTTGATAAGGATTCTGAAGGATTGATGCTGCTCACCAACGATGGAGAGCTTGCTCAAAGGATTACTCATCCACGCTATGGTGTGCACAAGCAATATATGGTGGAGGTCGAGGGTTATTTCTCGGATAGATCGCTCCAAGACCTCCTGCAAGGTGTGGAGTTAGAAGACGGCTTTAGCAAACCACTAGATGCCAAAATCATCAGCAGATCCCGTAACGAGAGCAAATTACTTATCACGATGGGTGAAGGTAGAAAGAGGCAGGTACGTAGGACCTTGGCAGCGCTAGGTTACAAGGTAACGAGACTAATAAGAGTTGCACTGGGCCCGCTGAGCCTAGGTGAGCTTAAGCCCGGTGAGTACAGAGAACTAAGCGATCAGGAGGCAAAATGGCTAAGGAGTCAGCTGGGGCTAACTCCAGAGATATCCAACATTCAGCAAAACCACAGACAATAGCCATAGACGGACCATCTGGAGTCGGGAAGAGCACTATAGGCAGGCTTTTGGCGGACCGACATGGATATCTATTCTTCGACACAGGGGTTCTCTACCGAGCACTAGCGCTCAAGGCAATCGAGAAGAATGTAGATCCCAAAGATGAAGAAGCCCTAGCTAATATTGCATCAAGTATGAAGGTTAGCGTATTACCTTCGCCTGCAACTTCTCACTCTATGTATAAGGTAATAGTTGATGGAAGCGACGTTACCGACAGGCTACGCTCCTCTGAGGTCGAAAATATAGTCTCAATCGTATCAGCACACCCAAAAGTAAGACAATCCCTGCTGGAGCACCAAAGGCGTATAGCGAAATCTGGCCCGAGCGTAGTCGTAGGCAGAGATATAGGCACAGTAGTCCTGCCGGATGCACAACTGAAGATCTATCTAGACGCCACACCAGAGGAGAGAGCCAATCGAAGATACAGAGAGCTCCTATCTCGAGGGGTAAACACCACCTACGAGCAGGTGCTCACGGACATCCACCGCAGAGATAAGCTAGACTCGAGTAGGGCAGCCTCTCCACTAAGGGTACCTAAGGATGCAGTAGTAATAGATACTACTGGTAAGAATATCCAGGAAGTATTAGCAGAGGTGGAGCATTGGATGTAAAACATATTACAAACCGATCTCCAAAAGATCGACTCTCACATATAATAGCCCGGTGGATTATAGTCCACATAATTACCCCTCTAATGGTCAAACTGGAGATCATTGGTAAGGAAAACATCCCCAAAGAAGGGCCATTCATAGCCGCTGCCAATCACCTGAGCAACCTCGATCCTCCACTACTGATGTCGCAGTTGCCACGTGTTCCCCGAGTAATGGCTAAAAGGGAGCTCTGGCGGTTTCCAATAGCCGCAGCTTTCTTCAACTGGGTTGAAGCCATTCCTATCAAGCGTGAAGGGTACGATAGAAGGGCTCTTCGGGAGGCTGAAGAGGTATTGGCTTCAGGAAGACCTTTTGGTATTTTCCCCGAAGGCACCCGTAGCAGAACAGGCAAGCTACAACCAGGATTACCAGGAGTAGGGATGCTAGCGATACGCTCTAAAGTGCCTGTAGTTCCAATAGCCTTTATAGGTACCAACCAAGTTTTCAAGGGGCGCAAATTCCACCCAAGAACTAGAATAAAGATGATCATAGGAAAACCTATTTCTCCCGAAGAGATACAGCATTTAGGAAATGCCAAAGCTGTAACAGACTACATCATGAGTAGAATAGCTCAAATGCTTCCACCAGAGATGCGTGGGGCATACTCTGAAGAAAAATTCGAGAAAGAATCTGAGAGAGATCCATCCTCTAGGGAGGAACAGAGCAATGTTTAGAGCTGCAATAGTAACCGCATCGGATCGAGGTTTTGCAGGAGTCAGAGAGAAGGACGAGAGCGCGGAAGTTATACGCGACATGTTAAAGGACCTGCCAATCGAAATCGTTTCGTATCAAATAGTGCCAGACGATCTAAACAAGATAGCCTCAACCTTGTTGACGCTATCCACCCGGGAGGACGTTCATCTCATATTGACCACCGGAGGCACAGGACTGTCGCCCAGAGACGTTACACCTGATGCAACACTGCAGATCATTGACTATGAGGTACCAGGTATAGCAGAGGCAATGAGATTGGAGGGATTGAAGCATACCCCCATGTCAATGCTCTCGAGAGCAGTTGCCGGAGTAAGATCCGACACCCTAATTATAAATCTGCCAGGCAGTCCTAAGGGTGTAAGGGAATCTCTTTCTGCTGTCATACCAGCTTTAGTGCACGCGCTGGAAAAGCTTTCAGGAGATGAAGAAGATTGCTATCCACAACCAGAAAGTAACTAGAATCTCTACAACGCAGCATTAGAGTTTCCATAAAATACTGTGTAGAGGAATTACTATTAGTTAAAATTTGAAAGTGGGTAGCTTATTCGGATACACTCTAGTGTTAGGTAAATATTTAGTGGGGCAGGATTGATAAGGCCCATTCATATCACGGACCTACCGTACCTAATCAGGCGCCAGCGACTCACGTCGCTAGATATGCCAGAAACCTCGGTTAGAGGCTTCTCTCCAGTAGTTTTTGCTCTCAAGTCTTCGCTATATCCCATGAGAAAGCACTACCGAGCTTTCGCCTACACTACCCCAACACATATAAGAAGCATATGCTACACCCGTACAACGCAGAACGAGGACACGCTGCAACTTGTAGCCCTCGGGGATTTTGGAAATTATTCTCCTAAAACAGAAACCTACAGAGAAAAGTTGTTGTCTTCTGTGTGTGCTTGGGCTGTAAGGGAGGGCAAACAGAAGGTAGTAGCCAAAGTGGCGGAGGATGACCCTCTTGTGGAGGTATTGGTAAGTCTAGGCTTCACTAGAGTCACTGAAGAAAAAGTATTCAGCCGTGAGATATTCAATGCAGGATCCAGTTCGGCTATACCTGAAACTAGCCTAGCTGAGCAGGACATATGGGATGCATGGAGGCTCTATAACTATACAGAACCCGCAACAATAAGAAGGGCTGATGGCCTGACCCCGAGCATGTGGAAACGCAATCATATTGAGAAGACCCAGCACAAGGAATGGATTGTGCGAGACACAGAAGGTAACCTCGCTGTATACGGTAATCTAAAAAGTGGGAAAAGAAACTATATTCTGAATTTCTTCTATGATCCAGAAATCCCAGAGTTAGAGCAGAGCTTGCGCCTAGCCCTAAACCTGGGTATCAACAAGATATCGCAAATAGGACATGTTCAGGTTTATTGTACAGTCAGGGAACATCAGGACGAATTGGAGTGTTTATTAAATGATGAAGGGTTCTCTCTCCTACATAACCAATTAC
>JBHORE010000085.1:0-11607 GCA_042408415.1 Thermobaculum sp. | reverse complement strand
ACACCGAAGATACTAGCTCGTGCAAAGGCATTAGCGCTGCGATGAAATACCTGTGCCATATTCGCTCTCTTTCCAGAATAGATTTGTTTGTATCAAAACTAAGTTAGTTTACCTACCGAAAGGCCCCTCTTATATGACCTTACAAGTAGAACCCCAGGTCCCGAAGGTTTATAAAGGCTTTCGAAGCTCTCAAGAAGCTCTGCCGCATTATAAGACCCAAATACCATCGGATGCAAGCTCCACAACAGGATTTGTGAAAAATATCACTAACTAAGCACACAAGAATACTACCTATGGGATGATCAAATGCTCTTTTTTCTGTTATACTCTTTTTGGGCCGCTAGCTCAACTGGCAGAGCAACTGACTTTTAATCAGTGGGTTCAGGGTTCGAGTCCCTGGCGGCTCACCCAGAAATATCCCGATACTACCCGCTTAGGCAGGGAAATATTACACTAACACAAGCTTTATCTCTGGCGGATGATTCAAAGGAGCACTCACCTCATCGTTCCTTAGCCTACTTCTGCTACTCCATAGAGTTCGCATAATATACCCGTAAATGTAGGATGGAACTAACTTATCGTATTGACTTAAACCTCATTATTCACATTCACCAAAAGCTATATCAGCCCCATGGGATTTAAACTTAGTATTTAACTACCAGAAAGATAACCCAACAATTACCTGCACAGTTTTTTATCTGCAAAGTCGATAGCTATACGAACAGAGTTGCAAAGATCTAGACAGCAGTCTAGTGCTATAAGCAATCAACTGATCCAGGAAGGTCCAGCAAGTCTCTGCAAAGCTGTCATCTGCAAGTGCCGCTTCTGTTGCTATACTTATTGAGATGACAGCAAGAGTTACCAATCAAGACCCAAAGGCGTACACCACTAATTCCAGTAGAATCGCAAGGGCAGAGCATATTTATCTCATAGTCTTGGTAGCTATCTGCTCAATATCCCTTGTAGTTAGGCTCTACCGGTTAGGATCATTCCCAGCTAACTTGATGGCCGACGAGGCGGACAATCTCGGGGTTATATACACTATCTTAGCCCACAGCGGACCTGGACCGTTTGGTTTAGATTGGAAGCCATCTCCAGCCTTCTCCATGTGGGTTGCCTCGATATTTGTCTATATCACCAAGAATGACCTCTTTGGTTTAAGGCTGCCAAGCGCCCTCTTTAGCGTGCTAGCGCTACCTACCACTTACTTTCTATACAAGAGATACATTCATCCATTAGCAGCCATACTAGCGCTTACACTAATGAGCTTTAGCATCTGGTATCTTAACTTCTCCCGCTCTGGATGGGAAAACGTCAATGTAGTTCTACTTACCTCCCTGGCATTGCTCCTTTTCCACAAAGCCTTAGAAAAGAAACAATGGAAATGGTGGATTCTAACTGGCTCCGTCACATCCTTGGGCCTATATTCTTATTTCTCTGGCAGAGCAATCCTACTATCTCTTATAGCCTACGCTCCGATAGCCATTGTTCTTCATAGAAGGCAAGTAGCCAAGATCGTTGCTGGCTATGGACTGCTTGTAGTTACTGCTATTGCATTGTTTATTCCTCAGCTTCCCTCGATAGCGGCAGATCCTGCCAGATTCAATATAAGAGCTGAAAGGGTAAGTGTGCTCAACGCAGCTGATGATGGGTATTTTGGTCACTATGGTGTTGGGAGTATTCTGCTTTATCAGGTCCAACGCAATGCAAGGTTCTTCTTTGATGGGTCTGTTATGGGAGGTCCTGCATATAGTCCCCCTGAGCAACCTCTGAAAGATACAAGACCCAGATATTCTCCATTTGGTAAGCCCCTACTGGACCCAGCAACAGCTTTACTATTTGCTCTTGGTATGATACTGTCCCTTTTCTGTCTCCGAAATTCAACTCTCTGGTGGGTAGCGTTACTCGTGCCGTGGTTCTTCACCCAAGTGCTATCTATCAATACTCCAGATGCGGCACGGGGTATAGGCATGATCCCTTCTATATACTTTTTCGTTGGATTAGCTCTAGACAAAATAATCGCAGTTTTTAAAAACAATAGGGCTAGAAGTGTAGCAATAGTAATAGCCACCTTTGTCGTTGCATCTGTCTCAATATGGAACATCATAGAGTACTTCAACTGGGCTTCTAGTCCTGGCTTTCTTGAAGCAAGGGAACCAGCAGTTCCCCTAAGCCAATTCGAGCAATGGAGTAAAGTACAGCAGCAGAGAGCGCAGGAGCATTTACCACCGCTAACTGTAACCGAATGGAAGGAAATTCATGGTGACAACTGAAATCACTATAGCACTTAAATCAGACCATATTCATATGCCTCTGCTTTGGTTGCTTGAGTCCGGCTGGTTGACCAATGATATGCGTTCCTTAGCGGTAAAGGATGATTTGCAAGCAATTGAAGCAATAAAATCAGGCCAAGCTACAGTAGCGCTCATTGACCCTTTCGCCTTGGAGAAAGAGAATATTGACAACATGAGAGTCATGATGTTCTGTACGGATGCTCAAGCGCCAGATATCCTGGCCGTAAGTGCAAAGAGACTTGACGAGATCGACTATTACCAAATATCCCCTGATTTTTATAACACTCTCTACGAACATCTAGTAGACCATCTGATGAAGGAATACTACGGTATACAAAACAGATACGAGCAGGACTCAACAACCTTAGAATCTGTAGAACTAGCGAGGATACTCATAGGCAAAGAAGCTCTGGAAACTACCAAAGAATACGAATACACAGAAAACCTCTGCCTAGCTTGGTGGATAATGCACGGCACGCCGCTGGTCAGATCTGTGCTGTACGTTCCAGAACAACACATGGGATTGCAAAACATAATAAATAGTAAGCTAAAGATATTATCAGACTTTTTAGACCAGCAAGGACCAACGATAGCTCGTGAGGTGTCAAATACTACAGGTATTGCATTAGATAAATGGGAGATACTAATCAATTCCTTAACACTAACCGCTGACGAGCAAGCTAGGAAAGGACTAAGACAGCTTTTGTCCTTGAGTAAGAGTAGGCGATAAGTTCCCAGTACCCTTAAGGGCTATTCTTTATAAAGATAGATGCCAACTTTTACAGGAATGTGTAGAGACTAATCTCTACCCATGTTCGTTATCTTGACTACTGATGACTTCCCTATCACGTTTCCATTTTCATCGAGGGCTCTAACCGCAAAGTATTGCTTATTAGTCTTGAGGAGGATAGCTGTTTCAAATCCCATCTTTGGAGATACGCCTAAAGACATCAAGCTACCTGGGGTATTACCCGCCAGCACCTCCCATTTGTGGACATTTGTAGCACCATTCCAACTAACGTATATAGTTACCTTATCTTGACCTCGATTACGCTGCGCGACAATTCTAGGAGCACTTTCCGGCTCACCAGACCACTCAAATCTATATGATCGATAGTTATCGTAACCTGCTGGTAGCTGAGCATCGAACAAAAGTTTCCCCTCATGGTTAAATTCAGAGAAGAAAGGTTCCGATCCCCAACCTATAAACACATGCCCGTTCGGTAAAATTTGCATATTACCTTGGGTCATAGATAGGATTCCATCTGGATGTATATACTCCTTTACAAGTTCAACCCTTTTGGATTGCTCATCAACCCTAAGAACAAGCCCACGAGACTTCCCATTCTTCCTTGAGTCTGCAACATTATCAAACAAGGTAATGGTACCATCCGGTTGGCGACGCACATCATGTTGATAAGCAAACTTGGCTTTGGATTCGAAGGTAAAGTCGCTCTTCTTACCTCCCAACCTCCAGATGATATTGCCAGTATCTCGATCGATCTTATAAGCTGCCCATGTATGCCTTCCAGAGACTAACAAGTTACCATCTTTATCTAGAGCTATAGAGTTAGCATGGAAGTAATCGTAACGCTGGCCAGAATTCTTAGGCACAGGAACATAAGATTCATCTAGCCCTACATGCTCCAAGCTATGCCACTCAAAAAGCACTCTACCGGATTCTATATCCACCTCCTGTACAATACCATCTATTACTCGGGTGTTCTTTGCTCCTCCTAAGTCCGACAGATCCTTAGTAACAGGATGATAAATTAAGAATAAGGCTGTTCCTTCTGGAGTAATCAGAAATTCATGGAGATCCCCATAATAACCATTTCCTGCCTTAACTCTAGCTATTTCCCTATAGTGCATATTCATTATCACGAAATCACCCTTTCCACTCCCCAAATTCATATCCAACGCTCCCTCCCACCAAGTAAGTACAGGATTACCCTTGTAATTCTGTACCTTGAAATCTAGAACACGCTTACCAGCTCTCATGGGGAGAAACCACACCACCTCGCCCTGGTTATCAACAATCATGGGGCCGGACTGACCAGGGCCCTTCTTAGGTGCTATAAAGATATAACCATACGCCATGGATTTAGAAGAGGCTCGAACAGTGACGGTTGGTGGTTTTATATCTGGTCGAGAGAAAAAGTATCTAACCTTACCACGCCCTATAATCCTATTTACTTTCCTTACATCTACTACATAATGTGAATTGACCTGCTCTATCGGGGTCGGTTCGGAGATAGCAGTAGGACTAGGTTGCATAAGCTGCTGTTTGGGAGTTGGTACTACCTCAGGGGTAGGTGATGATAAGGTGATCAAGGTTGCAGATGGTGGTAGTAGTCTAGATGCAGTAGTGGTAACTGAGATTGGTGGGGTCTGCGAATTATTTCTTTTGCCTGAGCCGCAACTACTAACTAGTAGGGCCATAGCTAGGATAAGAACATACAGCCTGATCGCTAGAAATGACTTTATAACCCTACTCTCCTTCTAAATACGACAAATACCCTAACATGGATAGTACTTAAAAACCACTTTTTACTTTATGAAGACCTAAAAAATTAGGGGGTGATGCGACTGCATCACCCCCTAATCAAAATTTCTTTTGCTCTACCTCTGTCTGAGGCGGAGAAATGCCGGTATATCATAGTCCTCTTGAGCTGGAGGCTTCTGGGTTTGTGACTCCTTCTGGATAGATACCGGTTTGTTGCTCGGAACTCGCTTGACGTTATCGAACCCTGTGGCTATAAGCGTGATCTTGACCTCATCCTGCAGCCTATTATCTATAACGTGACCGAATATAATGTTTGCCTCCGGATCCGCTGCTTCTTGTATAAGTTGGGCGGCCTCATGTAGCTCGAGCATTCCCAGATCTTCGCTACCCGTTATGTTGAAGAGCACTCCCTTAGCACCCTCTATAGACAGCTCCAGGAGAGGACTTTCGATAGCTGCTCGTGCTGCCTCTACTGCTCTGTTTTCTCCTGTTCCTCTACCTATGGCCATCAGGGCAGATCCAGCATTGCTCATAATAGCCTTAACATCAGCGAAATCACAGTTGATGTTGCCATGCTCTGTAATAAGTTCACTTATACCCTGGATAGCCTGTCTAAGTACATCATCTGCCATGTGGAAGGCTTCTTTGACGGTAGTACGCTTTTCAACCAGCTGTAGAATCCTATCGTTGGGTATAACTATTAGGGTATCCACATGCTCCTTCAGACGCTGTATACCTTCCTCTGCAACAGCTCGCCTCTTAGAACCTTCAAAGGAGAACGGCCGCGTCACCACCCCTACGGTAAGCGCCCCAACATCACGCGCTATCTGAGCCACGATAGGAGATGCCCCGGTGCCAGTACCGCCACCCATACCAGCCGTTATGAAAACCATATCAGCACCCTTAAGGGCATCATAGATCTCATCCTGGCTCTCTTCTGCCGCTTTCGCTCCTACTGACGGATCTCCGCCAGCACCTAGTCCCTTAGTCAACTTATCTCCTATAGATATCCTGACGTCGGCTTCAGAGTGAAGAATATCCTGTGCGTCTGTATTCATAACGATGAATTCGACGTCTTTAACTTCTGCATCTATCATGCGGCTGACGGCATTTCCCCCGGCTCCACCTACCCCAATGACTTTTATAACGGCCAGACGATTGCTATCGGCAAAGGATGAATAGGATGACTGGCTATCGCTTCTAACAAGTTTATGAATGTTCTCTTCCGGACCCACTGGCATTTCTCCTCTAACAAAAATACTTTCTATTCAAAATTCTTATGGTAAAAATTCTCTGAACCAGCCTACCAGTTTGGCAGCCCCAGAGCGACGCTCAGGCAATTTACTTAACCTAGAAGCCGCAGCCTCTGACCTAAAGCGCCACAATGGGAGTCCTACCGATGTGGAAAAAGCCGGATTGTGTACGGCCTCTGCTAACCCCGACAACCCCTCGGGGGCTCCTAGTCTTACAGGCATATCAAGTACCTTCTCCGCCTTATCGACTATGCCTTTAAGTTGAGCCGTGCCTCCCGTTAGAACGGCACCAGCTGGCACCATATCATCATATCCGCTACGTCTTAGCTCACTCAAGACCAGAGCAAAAATCTCGCTGATCCGAGAGTCAACTATCTCATTCACAAGGTTTCGGGATATAGTCTTGTATTCCCCATCAGATAACCCCTCAACCCTCAACGTAGAACCCAAACCAGGCAGAGAACTAGAATCCAACTCCTCCTCGCCAGATACATCCGATGATTCTACCTTAATTTTCTCTGCTACATCTGTCTTTATACCCAAAACTATTGAGAGGTCATTAGTTATGTTATTACCTCCCAGAGGTATTACAGCTGTGTGCCATATAGCATCTTCAACAAATATAGCTACATCGGTGGTACCGCCACCAATATCTATAAGCATAACTCCCAGATCGCGTTCAGGCTCTGTAAGCACACAGCAACTGCTTGCCAACGGCTGTAATACAAGATCGTCAACTTCTAATCCAACTCTATGGACCACCTTCAACAGGTTCTGCACAGCCCCCACATGAGCAGCAATCACATGGGCATCGACTTCCAGTTTAAAGCCACTAAGCCCTATTGGGTCCTTGATACCATTATTACCATCTACTTTGTAGTGGCGGGGTATAACATGCAGAACTTCTTTCTGCGGAGGCAGGTCTATGTGACGGGCTGATTGCAAAACCTTCTCTACATCTCCAGAATTTATATAACCCCCATCTGGAAGTAGGAGCTCCCCATGACTTTGCAGACAGTTTACATGAGCCCCAGATATACCAACTATAGCTGAGCCTATCTTATAACCTGATAGTCGCTCTGCCTTATCTACCGAGCTTGCCAAGGCCTCGGTAGCAGCATCGATATCTGTAATTACACCCTTGGATATGCCCTGGCTTGAAGAGAGCCCTACGCCAAGCACCTTCATTTGGGCACCTTCGGCAACCTCTACCACCAAAGTACACACCTTGGTGGTGCCTATATCGATGCCAACCATTACCTTAGGCTTTGGCATAACCTGCTCCCATAAAGGCTAAAGGACTGTTGTCGAATGGAAGTTATTATCGTGGATGCCGACAGTATAGCATGTATTCCAATGCATGTGTGATAAGAAATTTACTCAATTTTAACTTTTTCGCAGCCTGTAATAGGGAGTTGCAGGTGTGCTCACGTCAATAAATGACACATTACCCAAAGTTAATATTTTGGACAGTATAGCAACCTTGGCTTCAAGCTTGTCATCATCACCCACTACAGCAGTCCATCCAGCAGAAGATATTATCTCGTATCCCACACCTGGTGCGTATTTGACCTTCTCCACACTAGCCCTAATATCTTCAGGGAGACCTGAAAACAGAGTGAGGGTGGAAGCAACTAGCTTAGGATCCAAGCTGCTTCCTGGATGCACACTATCCTTGGTAGTAGCCTCCAATAGAGGCATCCTTGGTGTAGCAGATACCTCTTCCAGCACCTTCCCGGAACTATCCACAAGAAATTTACTTCCACCAGACACCCAAACTATGGCAGGTTGCCTCTCAACTATATCAATATACACTTTGTTAGATAAACCTCTACTGACTTTAGCAGTCTCTACATATGGAATGTCCCTTAGTCTAGCTTCTACCTCGCTGGTATTTAAGGTCAGAATATTTGCGCCTAATATCCCAGATCTTTGGATCACATAGCTCTCTGTGAGATGGCTTACCCCCCTAACCTCAACTTCACGAACCCGCAGTAGGTCAGAGTTATAAACCTTCCAAAGGAGAACCAAGGCACCAACAAATCCAAGCACAAGAGAAAGTCTCAGAAGCTTTTGCTTCCAGCTTATCTTCGGCTTGACATGAGATCTATCCTTAGCTAGCAAACTTGCCAATATAGACCATACAAAAGTGGTCATACTATGAAGCCTCCCAAAGAGGGATAACCCTATGCTGCTTGTCAGCGTGCCTCTCCATAGCTAGATCCAGCAGTTTTCTCACAAGATCAGGGTAAGATAGCCCAGAAGCTTCCCATAGCTTAGGATACATACTAATAGGTGTGAATCCTGGTATTGTATTTATCTCGTTTACAAGGACTTTATTTTCCCTAGTTAGGAAAAAATCTACTCTTGCCAGACCTGCGGCGTCCACAGCCTTGAAGGCTCTAACTGAGTAATCTCTGATTTCATCAGAAATACTTGATGGTATATTTGCTGGAATGATAGTTTTAGATGACTCGCTTATATACTTAGCTTCGAAGGTATAAAATTCATCTCCTGGTAGTATCTCTCCTACAACAGATGCCTCTGGGTAATCGTTTCCGAGAACCGCACATTCGAGCTCTCTAGCATCAACTCCCTGCTCAACTATCAGCCTACGATCATACTTTGAAGCTAATTCTAGTGCCTGTAGTAAGGAGCTTCTATCTTTAGCTTTTGTAATTCCTATACTTGACCCAAGATTTGCAGGCTTGACGAAGACTGGATACTCAAGCTCCGACTCAATCTTAGAAATAATGCTTTCAGGGTTGGCGAGCCAGTCACTTCTGAGTACCCCTAAGTATCTTGTGATCGGTAGTCCCTCAGACTCAAACATCTTCTTCATAGCTATCTTGTCCATGCTCAGGGAGGAGCCCAAAACTCCGGAGCCAACATATGGTACGTTAACTAACTCAAGAAAGCCCTGAACAGTGCCATCTTCCCCATAGGGGCCATGCAGCAGGGGAAAGACTACATCAACAAAGCTCAGGGCTTCAGGAACACTCCTAGGCTGTGAGTCTACAGGGACGATATCCCCAACATCTGAATCGCCAGCGAAAAGAGTAGAGGAGGCGAGCATCTTGACCGCCTCCTCACCAACCTTCCAAGCCCCCTCTCTAGTGATACCACAAGGGAGAATATCTATATTGCTATCTTTGAGCGCCTTCATCATAGATATAGCGCTAGCTACCGATACATCATGTTCTGCTGATCTCCCACCGAACAACAGAAGTAACCTGTACCTCTTCACTCCCAATCTCCCTTGAACTCTATCTCTGTCTCAAGCCTTATACCTTTTCTTTCCAATACCAAAGCTCGAATCATTTCCACCAGTTCTCTTATGTCAGAGGCAGTAGCGTTACCAGTATTTATGATATAGTTAGCGTGCTTTGGAGATACCATCGCACCGCCGACTCGAAGTCCCTTTAGACCAGCTGATTCTATAATGGCCCCGGCATAATTGCCCGGTGGATTTTTAAAAGTTGATCCTATACTCGGCTCCACCGGTTCTTTTCGCTTTCTCTCCATAAGAAAGTGTCTAATCTTGATGTTGATAAGGTTTGGATCAGCTCTAAACACCCTGTAGCGGGCTCTTATTACCGCCGCAATCTCGATTTCCCCTCGCTTGATCGCACTACTCCTGTATTGAAAAGCAAGCTCTTCATTAGTAAGAGTTATAAACTCCCCTCTGACATCTATTGCATCAATATCTACCAGGTGCTCCGCTGTATCACCACCATAGGCACCCGCGTTACCTACAACAGCACCTCCCACTGTCCCAGGAATACCCACTCCCCACTCCAAGCCAGCTAGCCCAAGCGAAGCAAGCTTCTTAGCAGCAGTGGGGAGAAAAGTGCCAGCATCAAGCTCGACTATGACCTGATCATTCTCTTCCCGGACGACTCTCACATCTCTACTTATGGAATTTATGACAAGTCCGTTAAAACCTGCGTCAGCAACTACGATGTTGCTCCCAGACCCAATTACCATAAAAGGCACATTCTCTGCTATAGCCCAACGGACAGCATTGAGTAGTTCCTCGCTCCCCTTGACACGAGTAAATAACCTTGCAGGGCCGCCGACCTTGACCGAGGTATGTTTCCAAAGGGGTTCATCATACTCTATTTTCGGCGTAACTATTTGACTAGGACTCAAAGCTATATTTCTCCGAACTCTTCCAAGATCTTAGGGCCAAGATTAGTTACATCCCCGGCCCCCATAGTAATCAGCACAGAGTTGTCAACTAAGAACCTAGGTATAATGTGGGAAGCCCCCTCTACATTCCCAACGCGCTCAGCGCTATCACCTATCATCTTTACCAATATATCCAGATTGAAGTCAGGGTCTGGTTGCTCGCGGGCAGCATATACGTCCAGCAAGAATACTTTATCTGCCAGTTTGAGAGCTTCAGCAAAGTGAGCTAGGAACGTCTTGGTACGACTATATGTATGTGGCTGAAATGCTACAAATACCTGGCGACCTGGATAGTATTCGCGGGCCGCACTAATGGTTGCTGCTATCTCCGTAGGATGATGGGCATAGTCGTCCAGCACAATTACGCCCCTGGACTCGCCTTTGTACTCAAACCTTCTCTTTACACCGCGAAACTCTTGTATAGCTGATTTTACGCCCTCAGGTGAAGCACCTGCGTTTATGCCTACTGCCACAGCACCAACTATATTTATCAAGTTATGCCTTCCAGGTAAGCTGGTTTTGAGCCCATCGAGCATGAAGCCGGGACCAGTTATATCAAAATAGGTAACACCACCAACTTTCCTAGTTACTCGAGTCGACCAGTCACAACCAGCGTCAATACCGTAAGTCTGGTAATACAAGCGACTCGCGGATGCTATGCCCTCTACAACCTCCACAGCTAGCCTACTCTCTTTACAAACAAAGACTTTCCCATCAGACTTCATACCCCTGAGAAAACTGGAGAAAGCATCGACAAGCTCACATTCCGTGGGGAAGATGTCTGGATGATCGTGTTCTATATTAGTTATCACTGCTAACTCCGGATGCAGCCATAAAAAAGATCGAGCATACTCATCTGCTTCGGCAACCATCCACTCATCCTTGCCATAGCGTCCACCGATCTCCCACCCCACTGGCACGCCACCTACTAATACAGTGGGATCAACACCACTCCTGATCAGTATCTCGGCAACGAGGGCTGTTGTAGTGGTCTTACCATGGGTGCCGGCTATAGCGATGCCTCTTTTGCCGTTCATCAGGTGACCAAGTAGTTCTGCCCTATCAACTACCTTGAGACCCTTCTCGACAGCTGATAGCACCTCGGAAGTATTCATTACAGGCTTAGTCACTACCACACAATCCACGTCGTCAAGGTGACTTTCATCATGACCTTGCCAAATTGTTACTCCCTTACGCTCCAACTCAGCAGTCTGAGCGTTCAATACACGATCACAACCAGTGACCACCTCCCCTGCGCCGACTAATATACCGGCAAGAGAGCTCATACCACTACCACCAATGCCCACGAAGTGAACTTTCACTTCGACTATCCCCTAAACCTCGACAATCTGGACAAACCCCA
>JBHORE010000200.1:0-33122 GCA_042408415.1 Thermobaculum sp. | reverse complement strand
TCGTGCACCCCTTGTTGATCTCGACCCTCCAGCTTAGCTCTCGCTAGCTAGCTCCGGTTAGGCTACCCCACAACACCCGGAAGTGACCGCTTACCGTTGCTTCCTCCCGGACCTGGCGGGGTTCGCGGGCTTCCGCCGTGTAGGACCCAACCATCATCACCGCTCGGCGGAGCCAGTCCTAAAGGGCCGGACCGCGAAGGGGAATTCGACCCCGCTATAGCGGATTGCGGGTACAGGGCACCGCTAGTTCCCCGTCTAGCACGACCACTAACATAATAGTAAGCAAGCTAATAAAGCGTCAAGCCCAAGATCCTGCATGAGCTGGTAAGTACTAGCTCATATAAAACTTTGCATTTGCAAAGTTTCTACCTATCTTCACGCCAGATGAGGGCTCTGGCTTCAAGCCGACCTAAAAGGGCGAATATAAGCATGATAATGGCCATTATAAGAACTACTGTCGACAGCATTAGGTCAGCGTTTTGACTGTTCTGTGCAAAGTTGAGCATATAGCCCAGACCTCTACTAGATGCCATGTACTCACCAACGATAGCTCCCGTGAAGGCAAATCCTACTGTAAGTCTCAAGCTTGAGAAGATCCATGCCGCAACAGAGGGGACATAGACGTTGAGTATAATGTCTCTCTCGTTTCCTCCTAGAAGCCTGATTCGATCGATCAGATCTTTATTCACTTCTCTAATACCTGTGTAGACGGCGAAGAAAAGCACTACAAACACCAATATAAAAGCTACAGCTATCTTGGAGGCGATCCCTATTCCTAGCCACATTATGATCATAGGCGCAATCACGATGCGTGGCACTGAGTTGAAGAGAGTCATTACAGGCTCTACTATCTGGCTTAGCGTCTTGAATCTGGCAGCAAGCCACCCTAGAGCTGCGCCAGCTATGAAGCCGTATATAAGCCCAAAGATAGCTGCTTGCATGGTAGCTGCCAAATGTTTCCATATGGCTCCACTGCTGAACTGTTGAATGAGAGTTTCTATTATCCTGCTAGGGGAACTATAAAAGTATGTATCTATAAAACCTGTTCTGGCGCCTAGCTCCCATAGTGCCAAAAATACTAGCAGCAATCCCCATCTAAGGAGGTGTACAGATAGGTACTTACTTTCCCCGCTTTCCTGCTTCTGTGCGACACTTATGTTAGATATCTGCTCACTTGCCATAGGATTTGTTCACCTCTTCGTAAAGTTGATCCCATAGGAAGCGGGTTATCTGACCGAACCTTGGATCTGATCTAATAGCAAGTAGGTCTCTTGGTCTCTCTATATCTACATCGACGATTGCCTTGACTCTGCTGTGAGGGCCAGCAGCCAAAACGACTACGGTGTCTGCCATGGATGCGGCTTCGTCTAGATCGTGAGTTACGAACACAATAGTTCGTTCTCCAGACCCAGCCAATGACAGTAGGTCCATCTCCATCATATATCTAGTTTGCGCATCCAGCGACGAAAAAGGCTCGTCCATCAAGAGCAAGGGAGGATCAAGAATGAGTGTCTGGGCTATAGCCACTCTTCTGCGCATACCCCCAGAAAGCTGGGCTGGATAGTGATTGCGAAACCTATACAGATTTACCTTCCGAAGCCAATCCTCTACTCTTGATTTGATCTCCTCAGCAGGGGTTTTTCTGAATCTAAGTCCTAGAGCTATGTTTTCGAAGACAGTCTTCCATGGTAGAAGAGTGTCCTGTTGCTGTAGAAAACCTACTGTTTGGGGCATGACGCCTGCTACTCTTTGGTCGTTAATCATTACCTCTCCAGAAGTTGGCCTATCCAATCCAGAGAGCATTCTTAGCAGTGTAGATTTACCGCAGCCCGATGGGCCCACTATTGCCACGAACTTTCCAGCAGGCACTTCAAGGTCGACACCGTCGAGAGCTGTATAAATATCACCATTTTTGGACCTGAAGTTCTTGGTAATGTTCTTGAAAACCACTCTAGGAGGTTGTAACTCCGCTCTAGTAGCGGCGGTGCTTGCTTGCATTAGCCCTCCACATACTTATTGGTATAAAGTGTATTTATATCTATATTCTCATTCTTTAGCAGGCCAGAGATTTTCTGGGTTTCTACTACTCTTCTCACTGCCTGTTCTTCTATTACGCCGTCTCTTGGGTAAAGGTTCTCCTTGTATTTATCAAGAGCTTTTGCAAAGATCTGGATGTCATCCCCGGGCGCTAGCTCTTGTGGGGCAGCCTTTACGATTTCAGATCCTGTGTGGCTCAGTATCCACTGATTAGCCTTTACCAGTGCTCTGGCTAGCTTTTCGACCACATCTGGTTTGGAATCAAGCACATCTGGCCTTGTGTTTAGCCCCATGAACTGATAGTCGCCACCTAGCACTTCATTTGTCTGCTGCCTGTCCATGAAATTTACTAGTACTCTGGCACCTTTCTGGGAGAGTAAAGTTAGTGCAGGTTCCTGGACCATCCCTGCATCTACCTCACCCCGGAGCAGGGCGTCGTATAGATTTGGACCAAGTGCCACGCTATCTGTACTATTTGGGTCCAGACTGTTCTTTGCTAGTAGCGCCTTCAATAGAAGATCATCTGTAGTACCAAGGTTATTAACCCCTACTCTCTTGCCTTGCAGGTCGCTAATCTTGGTGATCTCCGAGGACTTACCAGGCGATACTACTAATGCGAAGAATGGCAACCTAGAGGTTGAAGCAACCATCATTACTGGCTGGCCTTGATCCACCGATCTAACGATGAGGTCCATCGGAGTACCCACAAAGTCGACGCTCTTTGAAATGAGAGCATTTATAGCCAGTGCACCACCCTTCATGTATATTAGGTTTACATCATAACCCTCATCCGCAAAGTATCCTTGCTGTCTTGCCACTTCGAAGGGCAGTATACACAGCACCTGACTACAAAACGCTAGATCTAGCTTCGTCAGTCCTTCTCTGGAAGGAGCAGTTGGCTGACTGCTGACTATACTTGTGGGGACTGGGCTCTTCTGTGCTTGTGGCCCTCCAGCCTGCCCGCAAGCAGCAATAAACCCCGTGAGGAGGAAGCCTCCCATGTACTTTAAGACTTGTCTACGAGTTATTGGATGAGTTTGAATTTGGGGAGCGTTTTGAGAATCATCTAGCAGATCTATACCATCACAGGGGCAAATATCCCCCTTCATGGTATTTCTGTCGCAACAATCGGACATGCCGTTCTTCACCTCATCCATTATTCATGATGCTTGTGCTATCTATTAGGATATCTAATAAGATAGAAGCATGACGGAATGTAGCGCGGGATAACGGGAATCATAAAAAGTAGTTATATGATGTGAGATGTTTATAATTTATGCCTCGAAGGAGAGATAGATGCATGTAATAGATCTTAGGAGTGATACCGTCACTCTACCTACAGAGGAGATGCGGAAGGCCATGGCGGAAGCCGAAGTCGGCGATGATCAGAGCAGAGAAGACCCTACGGTCAACAAGTTGGAGGAGTTAGCTGCTGAGATTGTAGGTAAGGAAGCAGCTTTATTTGTACCTAGCGGCGTTATGGGTAACCTATGTGCAATGCTAGTGCACTGTGAGAGGGGACAAGAAGTGATAATGGGAGATCAATCCCATATTCTCTGGTACGAAAGTGGTGGTGGGGCTGCTCTTGGGGGATTAGTATATCGATCTGTGCGCAACGGTAGGTTCGGGGAGCTAAATCCATCCGAAGTGGAGGAAACCATACGTCCCGAGCGACTTGGTTTCCCTAGAACTGGGCTTGTATGCCTTGAGAACACCCATAACAGGTGTGGAGGGACGGTGCTTAACTTGCAGCAGATAGAGAGTGTAGTCGACGTAGCTCATAGACGTAATGTGCCCGTGCATATGGATGGTGCCAGGATATTCAATGCTGCTATCTACTTGGGAGTCCCCGCAAAGGAGTTGGCAAAGCCGGTAGATAGCATAGAGTTCTGCCTTTCTAAGGGATTGTCAGCGCCTGTCGGCAGTATTGTAGCAGGTAGCGAGGACTTCATAAGAGAGGCCAGAAGGGTAAGAAAGTTACTTGGGGGAGCTATGCGTCAAGCTGGGGTAATTGCTGCTGCAGGCATAGTAGCTCTGGAGAAGATGATAGACCGTCTTCATGAGGATCATGTAAATGCACGTAAAATTGCTGAAGGTATAGCAGATCTTGATGGTATACGCCTGGACCTAGAAACGGTACAGACTAATATGGTGGCTTTTGATCTTGTATCGCCTGATTGGACTCCACCTAAACTTATTTCCGAGCTAGAAAGCCGAGGATTGCGTATAAGCAGCTACGGTGGTCGGAGGATGCGTATAGTAACCCACCATGGAATCAGTGAGGGTGAGTACGATCAGGCTATAAAGATATTTCGTGATGTTCTAACTGGGGCCTATGTTTCTTATCCTCAACACTGAACATCTTTCTATAGTGGCATAGATCGGCCAAGGACACATTACCACCACATAGCAGCAATACTAATTTGCTTTGAGGTGTAAAAGAGCTACGAAGCCTTTCTGCAGCTGCAAGTGTACATGAGGCTGCAGGTTCTGTAAGCACTTTCGTCCTTTCTAGCAGGAATTCCAAAGCCTGGAAAGCTTCCTTGTCACTTACTACAGTCACTAACTCTACAAGCTTTCGAGTTATAGCGAGCGTGTCCTCCGAGACCGATGGGGCTCCCAATGTCTTAGCTATAGAGGTAATGGCAGGTAGCTCTACGGGGTGTCCCGCCTTGAGCGCTTGCGACATGCTGTCTGCTCCCGCTGTCTCAACTCCCCAGATACGCACATGTGGCTTTTGGCTCTTTATGGCGGTTGCAACGCCAGAAATCAAACCACCTCCGCCTATGCTGATGATTACATCTGTGACATCGGGCAGGTCCTCAAGTATTTCCAAACCTATCGTGCCCTGTCCGGCCATAACCTGTTTATCAGCGTACGGATGTATCATGACTTCTCCATGCGCTTGTCTCTCAGCAGCCAACTTGAATGCTTCAGATATATCAGAGGTCAGTACTACTTGCGCGCCATAGTGTTCGGTGGCTTCTACGTAGTTTTCTGGGGTATTTCTAGCCATAAAAACTGTGGCCTTAATGCCTAATTTCGAAGCTGCATAAGCCACAGCTTGAGCATGGTTGCCTCCACTAACTGCAACTACTCCGCGATTCTTATCTTCAGGACTGAGCGAGAGCATCTTATTGAACGCTCCTCTTACCTTGAACGCCCCAGTGGTTTGGAACATCTCAAGCTTAAGGTAGACGTTTGCTCCTAATCTATTGCTTAGAGTATGACTTGCTCTCAAAGGGGTTCGTTCAATATAGGGAGATATACGATCCCTAGCCTCTAGTATGTCATCTAGTGTTAGCATTCCGTCTTCATCTCCACAGAGCACTTCTTTTCCTGAGTCCGAAGCAGTATACATCAGTTTGAGTATCATGTAGCGTCTTTTGCAAACAAAGCTGGTATCTTTGCCCAAAAGACGACAAAATCATTACAGATCATTTTGGATTACACAATTGAGCTTGGGTTACAGCAAGAGTATAATGCGTGAGAGAAGGGTTCATGCCTTTGGAGAGCAACATGTCAGACAATTATTTTGATAACGGCGACTCAGGCGAGGTAACCATTTTTGATCTTAGAGATGGTGAATCGCGTGCCAAAAGACTTATCAGGGCA
The DNA here is from genome assembly GCA_042408415.1 of Thermobaculum sp. GTDB lineage: Bacteria > Chloroflexota > Chloroflexia > Thermobaculales > Thermobaculaceae > Thermobaculum. The sequence goes on along the minus strand of JBHORE010000200.1, from coordinate 27,470 downwards.
GGTCGTAGACATACTAACGAGGGCAGATTTGAAGAAGCAGCTCGAGCTTTTGAGCAAGCAGTAGAAATTTCCCCCAAAAAGGCAGAATATAGAGTTGAACTGGCGTCTGCTTATCGCAACCTAATTGAATCAGGTATTGTAAGCGAGCCTGAGATGGTAGAAGCACTTCTTGAGAGGGCATATAGCCATCTCATGGAAGCAGTGCGTTTGGATCCGGAGTATGCCCCATCCTATAGGGTGCTGGGCTACGTTTATGAGGCCATGGATGCTCCTTGGCGTGCCAAAGAGATGTGGAACTTCTATCTTGAGATGGATCCTAACGGCCCCTACTCTTCTGAAGTTAGAGCTGCACTGGAAGAGCTGGATCGTGTACAGAACCTTCACTATATGTTTGAAGAAGCTTCTTATCTGGTGAATCATGGAGATCCTGAAAGAGCATTGGAGATACTCTCCGAGATTCTCGAGGAAGAACCAGATTGGTATGAAGCATGGTTCTGGCGTGGCCTGGCTTGTCGTGAGATGGAGATGATCAGTGATGCTATAGAGTCTTTCGCCAGGGCAGTGGAATTAGATCCAGAGAGTACATATGCCTATCATGAATTAGCCTCACTGCTGGCTCGTAAAGGAGAGGTGGAGGCAGCTGAGGGGTTTTGGCATAAGGCCTTGGATTTGGATCCTGAAGAGCCTTGGATAATGACTAGCCTGGCTTTACTACTTTGGCGAGACCAGCGTCGAGATGAAGCCGAGAAATTGTTCCTTCGAGTTTTAGATATAGACCCTGCAAATCGTAAGGTGCGTAACTACCTGCGTAACCTGCGTGCGGGTATGCCTCCTCCGCATCTTGTTGAGACCTGATTCCGGGCTTTAGTACATGTCCACACATTGGAACGAGAAAGATTTATACCTCTTAGGTAGTTCTGCATCTATCGACATACAGCTAATATCCGGGTTATCTCATGACGAATCCAGGCACGTTATAAGAGGGCTGTGGGACGGTAAAGGATTTATCGGCCTAAATCTAGGAGGTTACCCTGTAGCCAGCTTGGTAGTTGATAGCTTGGATTTAGCTTTCTGGATCTCTGAGCGTATTTGGGCGGTTGTGGGCAGATATGTACCTCCTAGGAATCTGAAATCAGGACTTATATGGGTTGGTGTTTCAGGTAGGAAATGTGCCCCTTGGCTTCGCTATATCTATGATCAGTCTAATTTTGTCTCCGTAGATAAGTTTTCTAAGGCTAAAGAGCTTATTAGCATGTTAGAGCAAGGCAAGTGAAGCTGGTTGCTGTCAGTACGTTTCCAGACGCCATTCTAGCCGAGATGTATGCTGAGCTGCTCAGACGACAAGGCGTACCAGTAATGGTACAGCCAGTAGGAGCTCATCTAGGTGGATGGGCTGTAGGGGTAGCTTCTATGCATCGACTGCTGGTGCCTGAAGATTATTTTGACCGTGCCAATCGAATACTTCTAGAGTATCTTGCAGGAGATGAAGAGAGTTAATAGCTTAAGAAATCAGTATATAAATTTGGGTTTTACCTTACATGGCGAATGTAGCTTAAGGGAAGAATACTAAGATATGTGCTAACGTATTAGCTAGGTGCAGAAATTGCGAATAGTCTACTTAGGTTGACCGTGATAGTAATAATATGACAAACTAGCCAGGTTATTGTTCATGCTAATAAAAGGGGGTTGCTTTGCACACGCTACTGATAGAAGGGGGAGTACCCCTTAGAGGAGAGATTAGGATAGCAGGGGCTAAGAATGCTGCCCTTAAGATGATGGCAGCCGCTTTACTAACCGAGGAGGAGGTACATCTTTCTAATGTGCCTCATATCAGCGACGTATACGTCATGTCGGCTCTGCTTCAGACATTAGGGGTAGAGGTGAATTGGAATGGTCCTAATACTCTCAGGATCAGAGCTAAGGATATTCGCCCTGTTAGGTTTGGTATTGACGTAGCTGCTAAAATAAGGGCCTCTTTTGTGGTAATGGCACCTTTGCTAGCTAGATGTGGAGAAGCTAGTGTGCCTAATCCAGGTGGTGACAGGATTGGGCATAGACCAGTTGATAGACTTGTAGAGGGGCTTAGGCACTTTGGTGTTTGTATAGATTATGATGGCGCCTATTATAACGCTACTTGTGATAGGTTGAGGGGATGCGAGTACAGATTTAACAAGAACTCACATATGGGCACAGAGCATCAGATAATGGCAGCTGTGTTGGCTGAAGGCAGATCAGTTATATACAATGCTGCACAAGAGCCAGAAGTTGATGATCTGATAGATATGCTGAATTCTATGGGTGCCAGAATAAAGAGGGTTGAACCTAGGACAATAGTCATAGATGGAGTACGCAAGCTCGGTGGCACTCATCACACGGTAATGCCAGATCGGATAGAGGCTGGGACCTTTGCCATAATGGCAGCAGCTACAGATGGCGATCTGTACCTGTCAGGAGCAAACCCTGCTCATATGCAGGCTTTACTCGACAAGATGAAAGAAGCTGGATGCAGGATTGAAGCAGACCCGGAAGGCATTCGCGTGCGTCGTGGTGAGAGTCTTCGCGCGGTTAATGTAATCACAAGGCCTCATCCTGGGTTTATGACCGATTGGCAAGCCCCCTTTGTTGTCCTCCTGACTCAGGCACGAGGAGTCAGTTTAGTACATGAGACGATATTCCCCAATAGGCTTGGATATACAGAGCAGCTAAATCTTATGGGAGCTCACATAGAGTTATTTAATCCCCCGGTACCCGATTGTGGATATGAGTGGAATGAGAAGGACGATTCTCCAGACTATTTTCACGCAGCTCGGATCTACGGGCCTACACCTCTAAGAGCTGCCAACCTCACCATACCTGATCTTAGGGCTGGTGCGACACTTATCATAGCGGCTCTGTGTGCTGAGGGAGTAAGTAAAGTTAGTGGTGTGCAGTGGGTAGAGCGTGGCTATGAGCACTTCGTGGAGAGGCTTAGATCTTTGGGGGCACGTATAGAGGAAAGCTTACCTGCAGAAGCAACAGCCTAGTGGATTATCTGGCTATTTGAGCATGTATCTGTAACCAACGTAATAGGTCACGCCTACGCAGTAGCCCCACAAGAGTGTCGCCAACAACTACTGGAAGTTGGTTGACGTCAATTCTTGCAAGTTGCTCAAAGGCTTTGGCTAGGTCGTCGTTAGGCCCTATCGTTACTAACTTATCCTTAGGAGTCATGATTCGACTTACAGGCACTATAGGCCATTCTTCCCTGGCCACCTTCTTCAGATCCTCAATGCATACTAGTCCTACGAGCTTGCCGTCCTCAACTACAGGGAAAGATCTTTCGTCTGAGTTAATAAGTAGAAGTCTCACAAGATCTTCTATAGTCATATAGGGACTTGCCGTAGGGATGTCCGTGCGCATGATCCTGTTAACTGGTACGCCTTCTAATATATGGTGTATGACCAACTGTCTATAGCTTTGAGATGCCGCGCTGCTAAGAAACCATCCTATAAAGATCAACCACAAGCCACTAACCAGTCCTGTCCCGAAAAATGGTATGTGCGCCCCAAATATCATCGCTACGCCCGCTAATATCATTAGCCATCCGATTGCTTGACCTATGAGTGACGCAATCCTCGTAGCCAGTCTTAAGTTGTTAGATATCGCCCAAATGATAGATCTTAGTATCCTACCCCCATCCAACGGAAAGCCTGGGACCAAATTGAACACCGCAAGAACTATGTTTATGGGCCCTAGCCACAGTAATATGGTTGATAATGGATTAAGCTGGGCCAGTAAGCCCTCTGGGTCATATATCGATAGGTTAGATATGCCTGCTATGGCTGTGCCTATCAACAGGCATATGATACCTATTACCAAGCTTGTTAGTGGCCCCACCACCGTGATCAGGAATTCAGCTCTAGGAGAAGGAGGCTCTCTTTCTATATCTGCTACTCCACCGAACATGAAGAGGGTTATTCTTCGGACCGGGACTCCTTGAGATCTCGCAACGAGTGAGTGCGCAAGCTCGTGAGCAAGCACCGATCCAAAAAACAGCAAAGAAGCTACAATTGCCACTAACCATATAGTGGTAGGTCCCCATTCAGGATGTACGACGGCTAATGCACCGGCGGCTAAGTTCCAAGTGACAAGTAGAAAGATGAATATCCAGCTAGGATCTATGTATATCCTTATACCGAATATGCGACCTATTGGTATTCCTGGCCCTAGCATTAGAACTCCTTTGATGTATGAGTATAACCTTCAACACGAAGTGTGCCAAGAATACTTTATATCTGCGAGGGACGTGTGATTAGATGGCTTAGAACTAGAAATATAGATGTAGAGAGGGTACCTATAGCTAGTGCATATGCCACCCTATGTAGAGGATCGGCGCCTATCACTAAGGTGGCGGCTAGAGTGGCCACTATACCAAGTATCCAGCTCATGGATGCAAGCCTGGTTCTGGATTTAGCAAAAAGCACCTGATTCATGAACTCATTGAACAGGTAGCATGCAGCTCCCAGAGCTAATACAGTCAACAACCCTCTGCTGAGTCTGTATTCTGGCTTGTACATAAGGGACATAGCAAATGTTCCCAGTAGCCAGAATCCTGCTACAAGAATACCCCCCATTGCTCCAAGTGCTAAAGCGGCTATCTTTACGAAATTATTGAATTTTCTATGATCGCCCTTGGCTATCATCTCGCTCAAATGGGGGAGCAAATTGCTCATTACAGGGCTTAATACGTACTGAGGAATCCTGGTCAGAACCAAACCAGCAAGCAGTAATCCCGCCTGTGCTTGAGCATTAGATCCTCCAAGAGCGCTGATCATTATAGGTCCGCCGTTAGCCAGCAATTGAGCACATGCCATGCAGATCAACACTGGAGTAGCAAACCTGAACGCCTTACCAATGCTGAAGTGCTCTGAACTGCCGGCTTGTGGGACGTCTATCTTTGTTCTGACCAGTAGCACGCTGAGGAAAGGAGCTATGGCTATTCCTACGCCGGGAGCTGTTAGCCCTAATCCTATCAACAGCAACCCTACGCTAAGCAGTAGCCGACTACAGGACTCAGTAATGAACATCAGCCCTACATGGGAGAATTTCTTGTAACCACTAAGCACGCCTCTTTTGAAGTAGCTAAAAGAATACCCAGCTACTGCCATTATGAATACAGCGGTAATTATCGGCTCGTGGGCAAATATTCTCTCCGTCAGTAGCGGAAATGTAACAAGGGTTACGAGCACGAAGATAGTCAAAATTATGTATTGAAGGTGTCTAACACTTCGTAGTACTGGCAGCCAGCTTTCGGCTTTAGCTTCTCTTTCTGGTATGTACTTAGCCAAAGTCTGAGTGATACCTATCCAAAGTATCTGAGCCACCAGAAAGGTTGCTGACCATAAAGTAGCTATAACTCCGTAGTCCTCTAGCTTGAGGAAATAAGCGGATAGTATTTGAAATCCATAGGTGAAAACACCAGTTATTCCCAGAGAAAGCGCCAGGTAGATTGACCCTGCTCCTACCCCTTGGCGCGAAGAGATAAACTTTTGCCCTCGTATCTTCTCTACTATAGGTACGCTCAATTGAATGTTTAGGAACCTCCAGAATATACTATCTCAACCAAGTCTGCACTATCACACGTAGTACGCCAAGAGGATATCTTAATCTCTTTGGTTTCTTGCTCTCTCCTTCTGCCCTCTTGAGTACGGAGATTGGAACCTCCATTAACCTCAGCCCCTTCTTGGCTGCCTCTATTATCATCTCCGTAGTATGGAACTGCTCCTCCTTGAGATGTAGCCTCTCAAGGTCACGCACTCTAATAGCCCTGAATCCGTTAGTGCAATCGGTAACCTTGAAGCCTATGAGTATAGAGATCATGCGTGAGAAGAAAACTACTCCAGCATGCCGTATGCTCCCTCTCTCTTCGTAGTACCCATAGAAGCGCGAGCCCCATACAAAGTCTGCTTGGTTGTTGATTATCGGTGTTACCAAGCGTTCTATCTCTTCTGGCCTATGCTGACCGTCTGCATCCATATTGACCACAATATCTGCACCGATCATCTTGGCTATATCAAAGCCTGTCTTGTGCGCAGCACCTCCACCACAGTTGATTATGTGCGTAGCTACGCTGACTCCGGCCTTGCGGCTGACCTCTTCAGTCCTATCTGTAGCTCCGTCTACTATGACTAGGGTGTCTAGCCTGTAACCTAGTAACTCAGATGGGATTCGCGGTAACACAGTTTGTATGGCCACTTCCTCGTTGTAGGCAGGGATAGTTACAAGTATCTTGCCTTGATTGCCGGAAGCGGCATTGCCCGTTTCTCGATTGGCAAAGCCAAACTCTTCCATATACTTTTGCTTTGCCAAAGCCCTAATAGTATCTATATTGCGCATGTTTATGTATCTTATTTGGTTCAGAGCGTAGAAGAAGAGCCCAAACAATAGGAGGTTAGTGAATACTAGTATGGCAAATAGCCTATTCTTCAGCCCAAACGCTGACATCAAGATATTGCCTACAGGAGGGAATATCGAAACGGTAGCTACTCCCGCAGAAACTAATAGCGCTAGGGTTAGATCAAATCTGGTCCATCGCCCATTGCGATATTTAGATATGCCATAGTAGGCGAACAGTACAGCTACTAGTACTCCTACTATTCTCACGCTGTATAACATCCTGTATAGAAATCCCCCTTGTGGTAACAAAAGAATATGTCGAGCTAATATTATCAGTTAATGTTTTGGCCTTACCAGTAATGCAGATTGTTAATTTACGTAACTATTATAATCTATTTATTGTACATTCTTTCAGATGAACTTGATTGCTTATAATGGCGTTAAGTATTTGAGCTTTCTAGTGGGGGTGAGAAGCTGTTAGGAAAGACTGAAACCATCAAGGAGAGGGACAAATACGATAGAGTTCGCAAGCCTTGGACTGTGGCTAGGGTCTCTCCTAACTACAACAAACTGGTTTTTCTGGGGGTATTAGTACTCTCATTACCGCCTTTGCTCTGGTTTGCCCACTCCTGGAGGGTACCACCTGATGCTTCATGGTACTTGGTACATGGGCTGAATATCGTAAGCGGTAAGGGGTATGTAGATATTCAGGGCGATCCGCAAACTGTTCGTGGCCCTGTGTTTCCTACTTTTTTGGGGCTTCTCATGCTTCTGTTTGGCAAAAATATAGACCAGTTGGCTTGGGCGGCCCGATTGTTTGCACTGCTGAACCCGTTGCTTCTCTATCTTTTGATAAAGAGGCTACTTGGGAGCAGAGAGGCGTTAGTGGCTGCTCTCTTCCTAGCTTACTTTGGGTATACAAGTACCTTATCTCAGGCTTTCAATATAGATGCTTTCCTTCTTACCGAGTACCTGCTTACCGCGTACTTGATACTAACTGCTGTTGATCGCAGATCCAGCTGGCTAAGTCTGCTTTCGGGTTTCATGCTCGGGCTAATGGTCCTTACTAAGGAAACTAGCATAGTGGTTGTCCCCACAGCTGTGGTAACTGCTCTTCTTCTAGGGTGGGCTCTAAAGGATGTGCTGCTGCACTACTTGGGGGTGCTAGTTATATGTACCCCATGGTGGGTGTGGGTGTGGGATGTAAGTCAAAGCGTGTTCCTGTTAGGTAAGGTTCCGGTCTACTTTCTGTATCTAGTGGGAGTAGTATCTCTAATTGCTGTTATGGCGTTCTACCTGGCTTACAGGCTGGGGATGGTTCATAAGCTAGCAATATACGTGCAAGTCAATAGAGAATGGTGCACCTGGATTCTTGTAATTGGATGGACAATTGTAGCTTCTCTTGCCATGTTATCTCAGGTGAACGATTTGAGTATAGATCAGTCTACTGCAAAGTACCTTGTCACCCAGGTAATGCGTGGTACACCTCTATGGTATGTCCTTCCACTAGGTGGGTTATTCGCCTTATGGAAGGCCATAAAAGGCAGCAGAAACTGGGCATATTTGCTTGCGATGGGGATTCTATGGGTGCCGGTTTCTCTGGTTGCTCTTGTGATGGAGATATCTATCAGGCAGTGGATGATCCAGCAAGCGTTAGGTTATGCTGCCCTAGCTGGGCTGTACGTAGCTGCTCCAGAATTCTTTTCTAAGCTGAAGGCTTGGGACTGGAAGATAGTACTGAAGGGTATACCTTCTAGATCGCAAGTTATAGCTTTCGTGAGTTCGCATTACCTACTCAACTATGCTCTTACCAGCTTACTTATACTTTTCCTTATATGGGGAACCGGAGTACAAACCCGAGTATTAGCTAATGGCATAGCTTCCAATACCCCAAATGGCAACCCCGTAGCCACGGATGTAAATCCTGCTGTGTTGGATATGAAGAACTGGATCGATCAGAACATCCCTCGAGGCGCTACTATACTTGCGACCTGGCAGTACTCATATCAGTTGGCTTTCCAGGATGACTTCAAGCATAAGTGGAAGGCCTTCAAGATGAACTGTGCTTCTGGTCCAGAGTCTATATCCGCATCTTCGTGCAGATTGGATATCCAGATAACTCCTATTTGGCCACCCTCGCAAGTGCCCTTCTGGATGCATATGGATAATGCCTGCAGACCAACTATGGTTACTTTCTCTGATTTGATCAGGGAGATGAAGAAGGATGGAGCTTCTTATCTCCTTATGACTAGGCAACAGGATTTTACGGCAACTAACTCTTGGACTCCGGCATTAGTTTCAAGTGGAGCTTTTGAGTTGGTATATCAGACCTTTGTGAGAAGAGGCTCTCCAGCTAACCAAATATCCCTCTCTATGTTGAGGCTAACTGGGAGGGAGCCGAGGAATCTGCCTACTCAGATGAGCGCGGAGAGTGTTATAAACCTAGCCCAATGCGAAATGCGTAGAGTAGGGGAGGATAAGTACGTGCAGTCCATCAGGTCTGCGCTGCCTTATGGTATATGGCTAGTGATTGATCCTAACGACAACACCTCTAATTCGGCCGCAAATATAAAGCAGGCTAGGGAAATAATACAGTCCATATATGGCTACATTCCTAATCCACCCTCACAGAATAGCTAGGCAAGCACGGGCTATACTACCCGTGCTTGCCTTAATTTAGGCTATCTATTGTGTTGGCCGTACCTCTCCCAATGAACGATCTCAGATAGAGGTTTCCTGGGCTGCTCTCTTCTGGGCCTATTCTTCCTGGCCTCGTAGTCGGGGTAGCCGAGAGATATAGCTGTCCTAACAAATTTATTATCTGGTATGCCCAAGGTGGCTTTCACCTCGGATCTACCGTTTTCGCCGAACCATCCTATGCATCCTCCTACTCCGTGTGCCCAGGCTGCGAGCATTATTCTCTCAGCAAGCCTTCCCTCATCATATGTTTCGTGTTCGAAACTCTCTCCAGCCATGACCAGTACTATACCGGTGGCAGCTCCAGCTAGATGTCTAGCGTGTCCTTCAACAGTAGCCAGCTTCTTCAATGTATCTTTGTCTCTTATTACTATGAACTCCCAGGGTTGCCTGTTCACTGCGCTGCCGGACCATCTTGCTACTTCCAGTACATCGTCTATAACATCGTCTGGTATAGGCTGTGGTGTAAACTCCCTTATGGCTCTCAGGCTCTTGAGAAAGCTTATTTTGTCAGAAGCTGTGGACATACATGGATCCTCCTTTCAACATGATTATTTGATCTCCAGAATAGAACTTCCAACACTTTTGCTTGAGAGCAACATCGTCTCACTGCGCTGTAGTCTGGGGTTAACCTCTGGGATTTTATTTCCTTCTAGATCCTATTTGCTTAGCAGTCCTGCAGATCTATATAGCTCTAATGTCAAGGCAAGACTTCTTCTTCCCTCCAGCCCATCTATAGAAGGTTCTCTATTTTCTTGGATTGCAAGAATAAAATCTCTAAAGAGCCTCGTATGGTTCTCTGTGCTTATTCCTCTTGGATCTGCTGCTGCACCTGCAGAGGCGTTCTCTACAACTTCCGGGGCTTTGACCCGAGCCTTATTAGGCTCCGCTAGCTCCCATCGGCGTATGCCATCTCCTTCAAGCTGTATACCGCCCTGGGTACCGTATATCTCTACGGTATGAGGAAATCCCGGAGAGGTGGTGGTTGTGGCTGTTATTGTAGCCATTGCCCCATTGCCGAACTTTAGAATGCCTACGAGTGTATCTTCCACCTCTATATCCCTGCTTAGGGTATCGGCAAAGGCGCTTACCTGCTGGGGATCTCCCATATACCAAACTAGTAGATCAACAAGGTGTATACCTTGGTTCATGATAACGCCACCTCCGTCGAGAGCCCATGTGCCCCTCCAGGCAGCTTGATCATAGTAGGTTTGAGGGCGGAAATATGGTATCTTGACTAATCCTAAGGTCAACCTTCCGAGATCACCAGCATCTATAGCCTGCTTGACTGCTTGAAAAGTAGGATCCATACGCCTTTGAAGTATTACTCCTAGTTTCACTCCCTGAGATCGAGCCATGTCTATCATTGAGTCAGCATCTTCCAGGTTTAGAGCCATTGGTTTTTCTACCAACACGTGCTTTCCTGCCCTCATAGCATCTAAAGCCTGAGATGCATGTTGGCCGCTAGGGGTACAGATAGTTACTACATCTACATCGCGATTTGCTAGCAGGTTTTGTACAGACATGCAGTGTACACCAAATCTGGTGCTTATATGCGAGAATTTGGAAGGATCATAGTGGCCTATGGCTATCAGTTTAGCCCCCAGATCCGAGTTGGCTTCTATCGCTTTCTTGTGATATTCGGCAATCATTCCTGCCCCTATAATGCCGAATCCCAAGGTACGTCCAGGCAATTGGAGCCTCCTTATTTTTATAAGATGGTATTACCTCAAAGTTTGCAAGTTTTTTGATGTGATGGTCAATAGCCTGGACTGCATATACTATTCCTGCAGGTAAGTCTTTGAGATAATGTGCTTGAAGACCATTAGAGAGGAGGGGCCAAGTGCCAAAGATTGCTTTCATAGGGGCGGGCAGCGCTGTTTTTACGCGCAATCTATTGGGGGACTTACTAACCTATCCGGAGCTTGATGGCAGCACCATATCGTTAATGGATATCGATGCTGATAGATTGAAAGCGGTAGAATCCCTAGCCAAGAAGATGGTTGAGCAAGAAGGCTCTAAGATGGTGATAGAGGCTACTACGGACCGCAGCCAGGCGCTTCAAAACGCGGATTACGTGGTAATAACTATACAGGTAGGGGGGCTCAAGGCTTACGAGCTAGACATAGAGATTCCCAGAAAATACGGGGTGGAGCAGTGCGTGGGAGATACTATTGGCCCTGGGGGTGTATTTAGAGGGCTACGCCACTTGGCGGTGATAGAGGATATATGTAACGATCTGGAAGAGTTAAGTCCTGATGCCTTGATACTTCAGTACACCAATCCCATGGCTATATTATGTTGGGGTATTAGCTCTATGTCATCTATTAGGTTCGTAGGGCTTTGTCATAGTGTGCAAGGCACTTCGGAGGAGCTGGCGCACATAGCAGGGGTGCCCTACGAAGAGTTGTCTTATTGGGTAGCCGGTATAAACCATATGTCCTGGTTTCTGAGGCTAGAGCACAGGGGACTTGATCTGTATCCGATACTTTTTGAGAAGATGAAAGATCCGGATATCTATGCTCTGGATCCTATCCGGTTCGATCTGATGAAGCACTTTGGTTATTTCGTAACTGAGTCCAGTGGGCATGCTTCCGAGTATTATCCTTACTTCCGTAAGAGACAGGATTTGTTGGAGCAAACCTTAGCCAAGTTCACTCACCCTAGGCATGGCTGGTTCAAATTTGGTCAGACGGGAGGTTATCTCAAGCATTGCTTTGAAGTTGCAGATCATTACTACGAGGACATAGAGTCCCAGCTCAAAGCTGACAAGATAGAGATAAAGAGATCCAGAGAGTATGGAGCACAGATAATCCATTCTATAGAAACTAATACCCCGAGAAGAATCAATGGGAACGTTACCAACTACGATCTGATAACCAACCTGCCTTATGGTTGTTGTGTGGAAGTCCCATGCTTGGTGGATAACACGGGCATCAACCCATGTTATGTAGGAGATTTACCACCTCAGTTGGCAGGTTTGATACGTACAAACGTCAATCTGCAAGAGCTTGCGGTTCTGGGCCATATACATCGGGATAAAACCCTTGTGAAACAGGCGATCAAGATGGATCCGCTCACCGCAGCTGTGTGCTCACTGGAGGAGATCGATAACATGGTCGATGAGCTGTTTGATGCTCAGAGAGAATGGCTGCCCCAGTTTAGTTAGTAGGAAGACATCAGAGTGGCATCCAGGTTGCGAACTCTAGGATTGACTAACAAGTTAGGAGAATGTTCAATGCCTGGAATAGAAGAGCTACGTAAAAGTGATATGATGGCACATTTGATAGATTCGCTGGAATCGGGGAAGGATATAGGACATTATGGGAGATTGGTCTTTGTCATGGTAGCAAGATACTTCTTATCTGAGGATGAGATAGTGGGGCTGCTTAAGAAGGATCCTGACTTCTCAGAGGAGGATGCCAGGAGCCTCTATAAACAGGTTGTATCAAAGGGCTATAACCCTCCGAAGAGGGAAAGGGTACTGGAGTGGCAAGATCAGCAGTATTTCCCTATATGTCCTAATCCAGAGGATCCTGATTCTTGTAACGTCTATAAAGATCTAAATTTTCCTGAGGAAGTATACGAACAGATAAACGAGTATTACGATCAGAAAACAGAATCGTAATTGGTGGGAGTCATATCCATGAGCGACGAAGTGTTTTCTAGGATAGATGCTAACAGAGACCAGTACCTCGAAGATCTCAAGGATTTCCTAAGGATACCTAGTATAAGTGCTTTATCAGAATACAAGGCTGAGGTTGCTAGATGTGCCGAGTGGTTGAAGGGGCATATGATCAAGATTGGACTCCAGAAGGCAGAGGTCATCCTTACCTCAGGGCATCCGGTTGTATATGGCGAATGGTTAGGAAGCGACTCTGGAAGGACGATACTAGTGTATGGACATTATGATGTTCAGCCTCCAGATCCTCTCGACCTTTGGCAGACTCCTCCTTTTGAACCCTCAGTAAGAGAGGGTAGGGTTTATGCGCGGGGAGCTGTCGACGATAAAGGACAGGTCATGATGCACCTGAAGGCAGTGCAGGCCCTTTTGGAGGAGTATGGGAGGCTTCCTGTCAACCTGAAGTTCATTATTGAGGGAGAGGAGGAGATCGGAAGCCCCAGCTTGGATGAGTTCCTGGTTCAAAATAAAGACAGATTAGCATCCGAAGCAGTTGTTATAAGCGATACTGGATGGATAGCCCCTGGAGTACCGTCTATCACTTACGCTCTGAGAGGACTATCCTATATTCAAGTCGATGTCTATGGTCCCAAGTCTGATCTGCATTCTGGCTCTTATGGTGGAGCTGTTATGAACCCTGCTGAGGCAATAGCACGTATAGTAGCCTCGCTTAAGGACGATAAAGGAAGGATCAAGATAGATGGATTCTATGATAAGGTAGTTGACTTGACTCCGCAGGAGAGAGAAGAATTCTCAAAATTACCTTTTGATGAAGAATCATTCCTTCAATCTCTTGGTGTAGATCAGCTGTATGGTGAGGAAGGGTACAGCACACTTGAGAGGCTATGGGCAAGGCCAACTCTGGATGTAAATGGTATATGGGGTGGATTTACTGGAGAGGGTTCCAAGACGGTTATACCTGCTGAGGCCCATGCTAAGATAAGCTGTCGTTTGGTACCGAATCAAGATCCTGAAGAGATCTCAGACCTCCTGGAGAGGTACATACGTAAGATGACTCCTCCAGGGGTGCGCGTTGAGATCCAGAGGATGCATGGAGGTAAACCAGCTATAGTGCCTATCGATCACCCTATTAACCAGGCAGCTGCTAGAGCTCTAGAGAAGGCTTTCGGTAAGAAAGCAGTTTTCATCAGGGCAGGTGGCACCATACCGGTGGTGGCTAGCCTAAAGGAGATACTTGGCTTACCATCTATCCTTATGGGTATGGGGCTGCCTGATGAAAACGCTCATGCCCCTAATGAGTGGTTCTTGCTAGATAACTTCTATGGAGGTATTAAGAGCGTTGCAGCTCTATGGCTAGATCTAGGTACGGTTACGGTCTGAAATAACTATTGTCATGGCATAGAATCAGCTAACACCTCCTTAGGACAATTATCTAAGGAGGTGTTTTTCTATGTTGATCTTGGCCAGGAACTGGTGGTCTATTGTTCTGAGAGGTGTCATCGCTATTCTATTTGGGATATTAGCCTTTATTTGGCCAGGTATAACAGTTCTGGTGTTTGTTGCCTTGTTTGCTGCTTATGCCATCGTAGATGGTATCCTGGCTATCATCTGGGCTCTTCGTGACTCTCGAAATTGGTTAGCCCTTGTAATAGAAGGCATTTTGGGATTGGCAGCTGGTATAGTTGCTATCTTGTGGCCTGGGATAACAGCTTTGGCTCTGCTTTATCTTATAGCAGCTTGGGCAGTGGTCACAGGTATTTTTGAGATAGCAGCTGCGATACGCCTTCGTAGAGAGATTTCCAATGAATGGTTGCTTGGTTTAGCTGGACTGTTCTCTATAGTTTTTGGGATAATCCTCTTCTTATTCCCTGGTTCTGGTGCGCTGGCGGTGGTCTGGATTATAGCATCGTATGCGATACTGTTTGGCATACTGCTGATAGCACTAGGCCTAAGACTCAGGAGCATATACAAGTCCCTACGAACAGCTTAGTGCGACCTCTTGCCTATAACCGGGGCTTCCTGTTACCCTCATGTTTGCGGAGAGCCCTAATGCAGTCTTAGTGTTTATGGTGGTTTGATTAGAAAAGTGCATAAAGATAAGTTTGCCTAAGAGGAGAGAGTGATGGAGATTCTAGCCCATTACATAGCTGGTGAATGGATAAGTGGTACCTCTGAGGAATATAAGGATGATGTAAATCCCTCTGATTTCGGTCAGGTATTGGCAAAGATTCCTCTGGGGGATGATTCTACCGTGCAGAGGGCCGTAGAGGCGGCTAATAATGCCTTCAAAGGCTGGAAGCATACGCCTGGCCCTGGTAGGGCAGAGTTTATGCACAGGGTGGCTAACTTGTTAGCGCAGCATCGACAGGATGTTGCACGAGTTGTGGCCTTAGAGGTTGGCAAACCTATAGGGGAGGCCCTAGCAGAGGTAGATAGAGGCGTAGTTATACTACGCTACTATGCAGAAGAAGCGGTGCATCCAATGGGGAGTGTAATCCCGGCGCAGGTCCCTGGTAGTCTCCAGCTTACAGTGCGTGACCCAGTGGGCCCACTAGGAGTGATTACTCCTTGGAATTTCCCGGTAGCCATACCTTTATGGAAGATTTCTCCCGCTATTGCTTTTGGGAACACCGTGGTGTGGAAGCCAGCGGAAATGTCCTCGATGGTGGCTGTGCACTTGATGAAAATATTTGCTGAAGCTGGCCTCCCTCAGGGAGTAGTCAACCTTGTGCTAGGCAGTGGCTCGAAGATAGGCAAAGCACTGGTAGCCTCTGATGGGATAAGGGCTATTACATTTACTGGCTCAGAAGGTGTTGGTATGGGTATAGCTCAGCAGGCCGCTCAACGCAACATCAAATACCAGCTTGAGATGGGAGGCAAGAACGCAGCTATCGTGCTTCCTGATGCAGACCTGCGATTGGCAGCAAGGCTGATAGCTTCAGGAGCTATGAGGTATGCGGGACAGAAGTGTACTGCAACTAGCAGGGCAGTAGTTGTGGCCGATGTGATCGATAGTTTCATTGAGCACTTGATTGACGAGGTGAAAGCTCTGCCCGTTGCCCCAGCAATAGACGCAAATAGTGCGGTTGGACCTCTGATATCAGAAGATGCTCTTTCCAAGGTCAGTTACTACGCTGATGAGGGGGCAAAGTCTGGTGAGGTAGTTCTAGGTGGGAAGAGAGCTCAAGGTCCCCTCCTGGATAGAGGTTATTTCTTCGAGCCAACGGTAATTCGCGACGTCTTCCCTGATGCAAAAGTTGCTCAGGAGGAGATCTTCGGACCTGTACTTGTGGTGCATGAGGCCAAGGATCTGGATGACGCAATAAATATTGCCAACAACTCCAGATATGGGCTGAGTGTATCTATGTTCACTCGGGACATAAACGCTATACTTTCCTACATACCGAATATAGAGGCTGGGATGGTGAGAGTTAACGCAGATACAACTGGTGTAGATCCGCATGCTCCATTTGGCGGGATGAAGTCCTCAAGCTCACATTCTAGAGAACAAGGGCCTGCTGCAGTTGAATTCTTTACAGATACAAAAACTGTACAGATAAATCCAGTAACCGGATAGAGAGTCATGGTTTATTCAGAGGATGAGATTTACGGTATGCACCCTCAGAGGGTATTCCCAGGAAGTGCTTGGGCTGTGGCTTTCCCACTTGGGGGCATTGGTACAGGCAACGTCTCACTAGGAGCTAGGGGAGAGCTACGAGACTGGGAGATATTTAATAGGCCCGCTAAGGGCTTCTCTCTCCCCAATACTTATTTTGCTCTGTGGGCAAGACTGGAGGACGAATCTCCAGTTACCAAAGTCTTGCAATCTCTTCCCCCTCCGCCTCATACTCAGTCGCATGGCTACCATCCTACTAGTGGCTTAGGGCTTCCACATTTTGCTTCCACGCTGTTTCGAGGCGAGTATCCTATAGCTTGGATCGATTTCGAGGATGCTGATCTGCCTATAAAGGTTACTCTGGAGGCCTTCACACCTTTTGTTCCTCTGAACGCTGAGGATTCTGGCATACCGGGAGCGTACTTGATCTACAGGGTAGAGAATATATCTCCTAAGAGGATAGATGTGGCCATAGCTGCATCTATTACTAATCCTGTAGGTGAAGTAAGGCGAGATAGATTTGGTGGTTTCTCTGTAGAGAGAGGAGGTAATGCCAACGACTTTCGACGTCAGGGCCGTATATTAGGTCTGTTTCTTCGCTCTAACAGCTACCCTCTATACGACCTTAGGTATGGAGACCTATCTCTGGTAACTATGAATAGCCGCGTGACTTTCAAGCGAGTCTGGCTCCCCTCCAGATGGGCTTGCGATTCCGTTGAGGAGTTCTGGAGGGATTTTAGTATTGATGGCAAGCTGGAGGATCTAGGTATAGAAGATCCATCCGAGGAGGGACAAACCTATACTGGCTCGATTGCCGCTATGGAGACAATAGCTTCAGGCGAAGTAAAGGATTTCGTTTTCATACTTTCATGGTTTTTCCCTAACAGGATGAGGAGTTGGGAGGGTGATGCTGAAGGCCTTGAGGGCGTAGAGATAGTTAGAAATCACTATTCTAGAAGATTCTCCAGCTCCTGGGATGTAGCAATGCATCTTGCCAGGAGGTATGACGAGTTAAGATCTGTTACTTTCAGCTTTCATGATGCTCTGTTTAATAGTACCCTTCCTACTCATGTCATAGATGCAATAGCTAGTAACATCACTGTTCTGCGTAGCCCTACTTGCTTTTGGCTTGAGGATGGTAGCTTCATGGCATGGGAGGGGTGTTTTGATGATGCTGGGTGTTGTGCTGGGACCTGTACCCATGTCTGGAACTATGCTCAAACTGTAGCCTTCTTGTTCCCTGATCTTGAAAGGGCTATGAGGCGTAGCGAGCTTTTAGCTGAGACCAATCAGGAAGGTAAAATGAACTTTCGGGGTTTGACTTCCTTAGGTCAGATTTGGGATCACGAGGCGGCAGCTGACGGTCAACTAGGTACGGTGATAAGAGTATACAGGGAATGGAAGTTTTCAGGAGATGATGCTTTCCTGAGGGAACTATGGCCTAAGGTTAAGTCTGCTGTCAGTTATTCTTCCCTATATTGGGATAAAGACCGGGACTTCATCCTCGAAGGTAGACAACATAACACTTACGATATAGAGTTCTACGGGCCTAATCCACTTACCGGGATATTGTTTCTAGGAGCCCTTAGAGCAGCCGAGGAGATGGCAAAGTATCTAGGTGATGAGTCTGCAAAGTCCTATGAGCAGGCTTTTGAGGCTAGCTCTAGAAAGCTGGATCAACTGCTTTGGAACGGGGAATACTACATCCAGAAATTGGATGATCCTGATGAGTATCGTTATCAGCATGCTAGCGGTTGCCTTTCTGATCAGCTTTTTGGGCAGACGTTGGCTAGCCTGACTGGGTTAGGATATTTGCTTCCCAAGGAACACATTAGAAGAGCTCTAGAATCCATATTTGCTTATAATTTCAAGTCTAACTTCTGGAACCACACAAATACACAAAGAGTATACGCTCTTGGAGATGATGCTGGATTGGTGATGTGTACCTGGCCTTTGGGCGACAGACCGTCTTTCCCGTTCCCATACTCCGACGAGGTTTGGTCAGGGACGGAGTACCAAGTTGCTACTCTCATGATATACGAAGGACTTCTTGATGAAGCGCTAACGATCGTCAGGGCTACGAGGGATAGATACGACGGCTTCAAGAGAAATCCATGGGACGAGGTAGAGTGTGGTCATCACTATGCCCGTTCAATGGCAAGCTGGGGATTACTTATAGCCCTTAGTGGTTTTTATTATGATGGACATAGTAATACTATGACTTTTGATCCTAAGATCAATAAGGAAAACTTTGCCTGCTTTTGGAGTACTTCTAAGGCTTGGGGAATCTTCAGCCAGAGAACTGATCCACAGACCGGCAATATAATTCCTCATGTAGAGGTGTTATACGGTGATGCCCAAGGCATGAAGGTGTTAGCATGTGGTCAGGAAATAACCTTGTAGATGTGGAGGAGTACAGTAATGGGGCTGTCGGAGGAGATAAGGGAAGCTATAGTACCGGATGGTACGGTGTCTATATGGTGGTTGGGCCAGGCCAGCTTTGTGTTACGGACCAATGATCAGACTATCTATATAGACCCTTTTCTGTCAGAATTTGAAGGTAGGCTTATCCCACCTCCATTCTTGCCAGAGGAGGCTCCACCAGCTAGCGCTGTCTTGATAACACACGATCATATAGATCATTTGGATCCTGAAACTATCCCAGGGTTGATAAAAAACTCCCCTGAAGCCAAGTTTCTTGTTCCAAATCCTATATCCAGCCAACTGTTAGATATAGGTGTCCCGTCAGAGCAGATAATAGGCGTTCAACCAGAAGATAACGTATCTCTGGGCTCTATAGCTGTTCATGTGACGCCTGCTATGCATGGTGAGTCATTTCCCCCTTATGCCTATACCTTTGGAGATCCCCAAGAAGGCTATAGGTTTGTAGGTTACGTGCTGGAATATGGTGATACGCGTATATATCATGCTGGCGACACCATAGTCTTCGATGGCTTATCGGATATGCTCAGAAAACTGAACGTTGACGTGGGACTTCTCCCTATAAATGGGAGAAACTACTTTAGGGAAAAGAATAACTTGGTAGGGAATATGGATGAGCGCGAGGCAGTGGAGCTCGCGGCTGAGGCGCATATAAGCACGATAATCCCCATGCATTACGATATGTTTGAAACAAACCTTGGCAGGCCAGATGCTCTGATATCTTACTTGCAGAGGTTTCATCCTGAGATAACCTGTATATTCCTTGCCAGATTCAAGAGGTTCGACTACGTCAAATCCCCACAAAAGTTATCTGAGGTGCAGGGCGCATGAGCTCTATAGACGACGCACGCCTTTTTCTCAGAAGTCTGGATCTGCCTCCAGGTGACCTTTACGACCTCCCTACTAGCACTAAGAGGTTCCCCGATGGGGCCCAATATAGAATTGAGATTCCAAGTACAGAGGGTCCAGCGTGTTTGCGCGCAGTAATAGAGGAGTCTGAGCGTCTTGGAGTAACCATACATAGGGTATCTCAGGGTAGCGGGGTTCTAATGCTAACTGATGATGAGATAGATGATATGGCCTCATTGGCTTCTGCTAGAGGTATTGAGGTAAGCCTATTTGCCAGACCTAACGCTAGTTGGGATACCAGTGCCATGAGTCTTGCTAGTGCAGGTGGCGTGGTATCTCCACGCGCGAGAGGTCAGGATCAGCTTATCTATTGCCTGGAGGATATCAAAAGGGCTGCAGACCACGGAATAAGAAGCGTCCTGTTGGCTGATGAGGGCGTGCTGTGGGTCGCAGCTAAGATGCGCTCTAGGGGTGAACTTCCAGCAGACATGCAGTTTAAAATGAGTGTGATGATGGCTGCGGCCAATCCAGTATCAATCCGTCTCATGCAGGATCTAGGAGCTAACACCTATAACATTCCCACAGACTTGACTCTTCCTCAGATAGCAAGTATACGTGCAGCCGTGGATATACCGCTTGACATATACGTAGAGGTACCTGATGATGTGGGAGGCTTTGTCAGGTTGTACGAGATTCCTGAGTTGATAAGGATCGCATCTCCGGTTTATATCAAGCTAGGATTAAGAAATGCCCCAAATATATATCCCGTAGGCAAGCATCTGGAATCCGTAGCTGTGCTAATGAGCAGGGAAAGGGTAAGAAGAGCCAAGATAGCTGTAGATATAATCCATCGGTACTATCCAGATGCCGTGCAATCTGCTGCAGGAGCTAAGGGATTGGCGGTACCTGTCCCTAGAAAATCCTAATCTCTCCGCAAGAATTAGTCTTTAATCAGCCCGAGGACCTCTAACTCACCTACGCTGTCCTATATAGCCATCCCATCTGGTTTATAGATAAATAAAAATCATCTCCTTATATATCTGGGCAAAAGAATTGCTGACCTATTTACTTAGACAGATTTTAGTGCTATATTGCTGCGGACTTTTGATGCTGTAGTTTCTATATTTTCATAAGGAGGTGTAGGTGTGCGCAGTAAGATATCTATCTTAAGTATTTTCCTTATATTTACATCCCTTCTGTTTATTGCTTGTGGTGGACAAGGAGGTACTCCTACTGCTAGCACAGGAGGCGCTTCTCAGTCTCCAAGTCCTTCCCCCGCAGCTTCAGCACAACCCACGCAACCTGCCAATCAAGGAGGTAGTGCTGGAGAAAACAAGCTTGAGATATTCAGCTGGTGGACCAATCCAGGGGAAGCTGATGGTTTGAAAGCCCTATTTGAGATCTTTAAGGAGCGTCGTCCTGGTGTTGAGGTAATCAATGCTACGGTTGCTGGTGGTGCGGGTACCAACGCGAAGGCTGTGCTCGTTACACGTATGAGAGGTGGTGATCCTCCAGATAGCTTCCAGGTTCATGCAGGACAGGAACTGATCGGTACATGGGTGGTTGCAGATAAGATGGAGCCTATTACCGACCTCTTCAAGCAGGAGGGTTGGGATAAGGTAATGCCTAAGACCCTGCTAGATCAGATAACGTACAAAGGGGAGATATACTCCGTACCTGTGAACGTCCACAGGTCGAATATGTTGTGGTACAACATCGAGATATTCAAGAAGAATAATCTGCAGCCTCCAAAGACCATTGACGATTTCTTCAAGGTGGCAGAGAAGCTCAAAGCTAAGGGTATTACTCCTCTTTCGGTGGGTGGCAAGGATAAGTTTGAAGTGCCTCACCTCTTTGAGAGTGTGCTGCTGGCCACATTCGGACCAGAAGATTATCCTAAACTTTTCAAGGATCCCAGCATGTGGGAGAATGACCCTCGACTTGATAAAGCCATAGATACCCTCAACAAGATGCTGGACTATGCTAACGAAGATAGGGCCTCTTTGAGTTGGGCTGATGCCGCACAGCGCGTTATAGATGGTGAGGCTGCAATGACTATAATGGGCGACTGGGCTGAGGGTTACTTTATCAACAAGGGAGCTAAACCCAATAAGGACTTCGGATGGGCTCCTGCTCCCGGTACCAGCGGTTCATTCCTCTGGCTAAGCGATAGCTTCGGTTTACCAAAGGGAGCTCCTCATAGAGAGAATGCCATAGAGTGGCTCAAGGTTTGTGGCTCCAAGGAAGGCCAGGATGCTTTCAACCCGAAGAAAGGGTCTATCCCCGCTCGCACAGATGCTGACAAGAGTAAGTACGATGTCTATCTGCGTTGGTCAATTGATGAGTTCAAGAGAGATAAGCTCGTTCCGAGCATAGTCCACGGAGCTGCGGCAAACGAGGCTTATATGACTGACTATGATAATGCTCTAAACTTATTCTCCGCTAACAGGGATAAGGAAGAATTGAAGGGAATGCTCTTGGATGCTGCAAGCGAGCTACAGTCTCAGTAGTTGGTAGATAGGGGCTGGGAGTTTATCCCAGCCCCTTGTTCAGGAGGTGAGTATGGCAGAAGCTACAACTTCAGTCGTAGAGAAGGCTGCAGAGAGGGCCGCACCTAGGAAGTCACTTCAGCTCAACGAGAAGCTGATCGGCATCTTGATGATCTCTCCTTCTGTTATTGCTATTGCGGTGTTTGTCTATGGTTTTATCGCCTGGACTGGTTGGGTGTCGCTCAGTAGATGGAGAGGTATTGTAGCTGATCTCAGTTATGCCGGCTTCGAGAACTATATAAATGTCTTCAAATCTTACAGGTTCCAAACGGATATCAGAAATACAATAGTTTTTACCCTATTTTTCCTGCTCGGATCTCTAGTAATAGGGCTTTCGCTTGCCATGTTAGTTGACTCGAGGGTGAAAGGGGAGTCTTTCTTTCGCACGGTATACCTATTCCCTATGGCTCTATCGTTTGTTGTAACAGGTACCGCTTGGCAGTGGCTCTTCTCTCCTGGTACTCCACAGGAGCCTCATGGTTTGAATCAGCTGTTCCATATGTTTGGTCTACACATATACCAAAATTGGAGCACTACATCTTATGTGTGGCCGGGAGGCGGCTGGAGACCGGACTGGCTAAGGATACCTATAGGTATTCCTGTAGCTATGATTCCGGTTATAGTAGCTGCCATATGGCAGATGTCTGGATTTACCATGGCTATGTACCTTGCAGGACTAAGAGGCATTCCCGAGGACCTGAAAGAAGCTGCGAGAGTGGATGGAGCTAGTGAATGGCAGATCTTTAGAAAGATAACTCTTCCTCTGCTGCAGCCCATAACTCTGAGCGCAGTGATAGTCCTAGGTCATATATCTCTCAAGATCTTCGACCTTATAATCACCCAGACTGGTGGGGGCCCTGGTTTCGCCACGGATGTACCGGGCATATACATGTACGAAACTACGTTCAAGAGCAACAAGTATGCTGAGGGTGCAGCTGTTGCGATAATTATGCTCCTACTGGTTTCAGTGTTGATCATTCCCTACTTGATATACAACATGCGATCGGAGACTGAGAGATGAGTACGAAGTCCGTGCAGTTGCCAAGAATTAGATATTCGCGAATCATTATCTACCTGGTCATGATTGCATTTGCGATTTTCTACCTGTTGCCAGTGTATTTGATGCTTATCACTGGAATGAAAAGCTTTGAGGAAGTTAGCATAAGCCGTATGTGGGCTCTGCCGTCTTCCCTTAGCTTTGATAGTTTTGCTGCTGCTTGGGAGAGGCTTAATGTAAGCTTCCTAAACAGCATAAAGCTCGTCGTACCTGCAACTGTTATCTCTAGCATCTTGGGCTCCATGAATGGCTATGTGCTTTCTAAGTGGAAATTCAGGGGATCAGATACTATATTTACGGCCATACTTTTCGGGATGTTTATTCCTTATCAGAGTATATTAATACCCTTGGTCCTAACTCTTCAGAAGATAGGACTTTATGGCTCTATCCCTGGGTTGATACTTACGCATGTGGTGTATGGAATACCGATCACTACGCTAATATTTCGCAACTACTATGCAGGTATACCTGGCGAGTTGGTTGAGGCTGGCAAGGTAGATGGTGCAGGATTTTTTGGTATATATCGACATATTATATTTCCGCTATCCGTAACTGGCTTCGTAGTGGTAGCGATATGGCAGTTTACATCTATATGGAATGAGTTCCTGTTTGGGTTAATAATCACCAATTCCCCAGAGCAACGGCCTGTGACCGTAGCTTTGCAGAATATAGCAGGAAGTCAGTATACACTTTGGAACGTACAGATGGCAGGAGCTCTACTTGTAGCTATTCCCACTTTGGTAGTCTATGTGCTTCTGGGGCGTTACTTCCTGAGAGGTCTGCTGTCAGGTGCCTTGAAGGGGTGATCCTTGGCAGCAAGGTAAGCTCATGAAGAACAGGGTACCTACCGTCCAGACCGTAAACCAGCA
Source organism: Thermobaculum sp. (assembly GCA_042408415.1). Classification (GTDB taxonomy): domain Bacteria; phylum Chloroflexota; class Chloroflexia; order Thermobaculales; family Thermobaculaceae; genus Thermobaculum. The sequence continues at coordinate 3,373 of JBHORE010000200.1, read as the reverse complement.
GGCTGCTATCAGGAAAAGCAGCCTGCTATATCTTTGGCTATAGAGCTGAGTTATAGACAGCAATGCTAAGGCGGGCAGTAAGTACCACGGGTATGCTGTGTAGAAGCATACGGGCAGCAGGAACATGAAAGTACCCCATATCAGAACTTCTTTTCTGTAGCCCCTTGCTTTTCCTAGCAGTAATTCAAAACCCTTTCTAAGGCTCCAGTACACTAGTGCCAAGCTGGCCAATGCGGAGGTGGCTGCTGCCCAAGGTAAAGCGAACTTTCTAAAGAGCATTATCGCTACTACTGCCAAGGGTATGAGTCCCGATGGACTAAACCTCTGTGAGGATAGAAAACCAAAGGTTTCAGTTCCATGCCAGAAAGGATAGTAAGTGATGAATGCTAATATGGCGGCTACAATTAGATACTTAGCTAGCTGGAATGCTTTGCTGAGTAACTTGGATTCTTCTTGCATGCGTGCCGCTACAAAGAATCCTAGTAGGGGAACTGTAGTGGGCTTTATCAAAGCCGATGCACATAACGCCAAATATCCTAGTAGCTTCCTGTTACTGATCAGCAGCAACACTGTAAGTACCAGTAGCAACGCTATGAAAGCATCTAGGTGGGCGTTTACTGCTGCTTCTACCAGCACTATCGGGTTCATCGCGTATAACATGGCAGCCTTGTGTGAAGGCTGTAACGAGATCTTGCTTGATATTTTCTGAATTAGGAACGCTGTTAGGAGAACAGCACCACCACACAGAATCTTAAATGTAAATGTCGAGGCGAATGGACCTGTACCAGATACGAATACTACAGCACCGCATATTACTGTCCAGATAGGTCCATATGGAAAAGTAAGGAATTTCCAATCAGCATAACCGTATAGAGGGCTTGCCGGTAGAGCTGATGGAGGGGTTGCATAGGGGTTCATCTTGTAAATAGATGTCACCTCTCCAGATATGGAGTAGTAGAACACATCTCTGGATGTCACAGGTGGAGTTAGAACGGCTAGTAATGTTATGGCAATCGCAAGTATCCAGTTCTCCTTGCTGTTCTCGTAACTGAGAGTCCTTATCTTAGCTATATAGCTGCTCCAAAGACACAGCATGATCAAGATGTGCGATATTCGGAACAGCATGGTCGTCATTGGAATGTAAGGAGTATGCAAAACAGCCCTGTACATCTCGGATATTTGGGCAGCGGGATGCCCTGACGGAGTATTGGAGTAGAGCAGTAACAGGAAGAAGTACGTAGGGAGCAGCGTCCTGCTTAGGAGGGTAGTTACACTATCTCCCCCAAATCTAGAACTGATTCTAGGAAATCTAGATTCTCTTAGTAATTCCCGACTTGTATCTACAAACATGCTGCTTTATAGTAGCAGTTTTAGCAGCTTTCATGCCTCTAGTTTGTAGGTAATCTCTCTGGTAGAGTCAGCCTTGCTACTCCTATACGTGTGTCGGCCATACCATAGTAGATGTCGTATTGCCCATTACCCCTATCATCAATACCTGTCGGGAATACTACGTGGGGTACGACTCCGCTTCTCTCCTCATCCATTTGAGGTTCCAATATAGGGTGATCAGTTCTGAAAATCGTCTTTTCAGGATGTTCCTTGTCTAGGAATAATAATCCTGCACAATACTTTCTGCCAGTTGTTGAATCTGCGGACTCCGAGACCCCATGATACACGTGCATCCAACCGAAATTAGTCATTACCGGCACAGTGCCTCCTCCTATTCGCAAACTCTCCCATTCGTACTCGGGGTCAATTACTACCTTATGCTTACGCACTACTTGGAGTGCTTTGAGGTCTTTACGAACTTCTTCCAGGGAGCAAAAAGAAACCCATATGCTAGGTCTAGGATCTAAAATAGTCTTAGGTACATCTTCTTCGTCATATACTGGACGATGAAGTACGGCTAAGGATTCCTTTCCGTCAGGGTCTAGTACCGGCATTGGAAAATAAGCTGCGTCTTTGTTGTGGTAGTCATCAAAGTCGACTAGGTACACGGGGTCTGGGTCTGGTTCGAAGTTCAGTAACCCAAGCCTTTCCCAGTGAAAGAGATCCTCGCTTATAGCAACGGCTATTCTCGGCCCTCCTGGCCCCCAAGCTGTGTAAGCCATAACGAACATGTCTATGGTTTGTATATAAGTGACCCTTGGATCTTCGCATCCTCCAGTGTTTTCTTCGGGTCTGAGCTCATACCATTCTTGGGGCTCCAATGCGTATCCTAGTCTTTCGACTGACGAGGGTAAACCATTATCGTCGAATATCACCCGTGCTATCCCCACGCGAGAGTAGTTTCCTCTTCCTACTACGCGCGGAAATAAGTACAACTCGCCATCCCTGCCCCGTATAGCAGCTGGATTGAGTACTCCTTCCACTTCCTCAGGGATATTGGGGTCTGGAGACATGATAATGCCTAGTCTCTCAACCTTGAATAGTGTTTCTTCTTCCAACATGTGGAGCTCCAAAGCGAGATTTTATTTGGCGCCATCGAAATTATTGTACATTCTGCTGAGGATACTCACAGCATGAGTTGCTTCTTCTATGAGTCTTGAGATTAATGCTTCACTTGGAGGATGTGTGGCCTAATATTAGCTTGATGCTCTCTAGGTCAACTGGGTGAGATATTAGATTTCCCTGTATGAGCTTGCAGCCCATGGATAATAAGATCTCCCTCTGTGACTTTTCCTCTACGCCTTCCGCGATTATTTCCAGTTCGAGGGAGCGAGCTAAGGAGATAATAGTGTGAATTATTGCTCTATGTTCCTTATCATTAGGTAGCATTTTTATAAATGATTGATCTATCTTGATGGTGTCAATTGACAATTTTCTGAGATAGCTTAGGCTTGAATACCCAGTCCCAAAATCATCTATTGCTATCCTTATTCCTAGCGCCTTGAGTTCTTTAAGCACATTTGTTATGCACTCTACCTCTTCTACCAGCGCGTTTTCAGTGATTTCTAGCTGTACCTCTTTTGGCTGTAAGTCATACTTATGAAGAATGGATTCTAGATTGTTGATGAAGTGAGGTTGCCTAAGTTGTTTTGCTGAGAGGTTTATACTGATCACGAAACTAGAGCCAGTTTCTGCTTTCAAATAGGCTGTTTGCTCGCATGCTTTGTTGAGTACTATTTCTCCCAGTGTGTTTATTAATCCAACTTCCTCAGCAATAGGTATAAATTTGTCGGGACTTAAAATCCCCTTAGGAGAGTTCCACCTGAGCAGAGCTTCTATCATTTCTACCTTGTCGGTGGTAGCATTCACTATTGGCTGGTAGTACACTACGAACTGGTCGTTTTGTATAGCCGTTCTCAAGTTGCGTTCTAGTTCCAGTATCTCTGAGGCTTCCTTTTCCATGGATTGATCAAAGATGACATAA
>JBHORE010000197.1:0-4895 GCA_042408415.1 Thermobaculum sp. | reverse complement strand
ATATTCCTGCGCGCGCTGGAGGAGGCCACATGGTGCTCCTCAGATCCTGTATGCATGGAGTCGGTAGGTGGCGACGTCTTGGGGCTGCCCAGCTTCAACCTGGCGGCCTGCCACGCATGCGCCCTCCTGCCGGAGACCTCTTGCCAGGAGATGAACCACCTGCTGGATCGCGCCCTTGTGGTGGGCACGCCCGAGGATCAAGATATAGGCTTCTTCAAGGATTTGGTAAAAACCGCTATCGGCATAACCTAGAGGATGGTGCAGCCCCATCTATCGGGCTGCACCATCGCACTTCACCGGCGACATCCCAGTGGGAATAGTCTACATAAGAGGCCTGCCCCAGTAAGGCGGGACCACGCCCAGGTCACACAGCACATCGCGCAGGTACCACCAAAACTCGTCCGTGTCCACAAAATCAAAGCCCTGGGTCTCTATGGCTACCTGCTGGAGCACGCTGTAGTTGCGATCGACGTTCACCTTAACGCGGATGTTGTAGTCCTTCAGGTAATCTATCACCATGTGCTGGAGCAGCAGGAGCTGGAAGTCATCGGTTATGCCTCCGATCAAGGTAAGCGTCAACACGCCCTGAGGCTCGTGCATGATCACTAGGTCGTCCTCGCGCCCCCACATAACACACCTCCCTATAAAGCCCTGGGTGGGACTAACCCCTACCCTAATTTCTATTGTCCACCACCCCCGTGACAGCTATTATGTCAATGGGGCAATAGAGGCGCGAAGGCGCACCTCGTGGAAGCTAGGGAATAGGAGTACGGCGGCGTCCCTGAGCTACCTTGGGAATAGCTTCCACAGGCTGGCTGAGGACCCTGTCGTACACGGTAGCGATGCCTCCTAGGACGCAAGACTCCCTGCCCAGCGCTGCCAGCTCCAAGCGCAGGGGCTGCACCAGCCACCTGAGCCCGCGATGCTCCAAGGTCTCCCGTATGGTCGGGAGCATGAGATCTCCCCCCATGCTCAGCATCCCACCCAGGACTACGATCTCAGGATTGAGCACGTTCACCAGGTTGGCTATACCAAGCCCCACGTCCCGAGCGACCTCGTTGAGCACCCCCCGCGCCAGGCGATCGCCTGCGCGGGCGGCCTGGAGCACCGTAGGCACCGTGAGGTGATCATCCCGAGCCCAACTCGGGGTCTCGCCTGCACGCCGCAGCGCCTCAAGCGTCCGGCGCACGAGAGCACTCTCGCTAACCAGGGTCTCCCAGCAACCCCTGTTACCGCACCCACATATGGGACCATCTTCGACCATCGTCATATGGCCGACCTCGCCCGAGAAGCCCATCGCACCGCGCATGATCTGGCCGCCAAGCACGATCCCCCCGCCCACCCCTACTCCAGCGCTTATGTAGAGCACGCAGTTGTAGCCGCGAGCGACCCCGAAGTAGCTCTCCCCCAGTGCCGCCATGTTCGCCTCGTTCTCCACGTACACGGTGAACGGGAAGCGCTCCTCGAACATCGATCGAACAGGTACGTCCCGCCATCCCAAGTTGGGCGCAAATAACAGGTGGCCTCTGGGCACATCCACCAGCCCGGGCACACCCACGCCCAGCCCGAGCACCTGTCCGTACTCCTTGTCGGTAAGCTCTACACCCTCTTGTATGAGGTCCGCAGCTAGCCCGAGCACCTCCTCCGGCGACTTGCCATCTGTGAGCTCAACCCAGCGCTTCCATATGATTTGTGAGCTGAAGTCAGCAATAGCCAAAGCTATGAAATCCACCCCCACTTCCATCCCAATGATCCGTCCAGCATGCGGATCCAGCTCCAGCAGCCTGCCCGGCCGCCCCACATCATCCGTGGCCTCTATGCCCACCTCCCACACAAGGCCCGCGCGGGTGAGCTCGTTGATGAGGCTGGATACGGTGGCCCTGTTGAGGCCGGTAATGGCCGCCAAGGATGCCCTGGAGAGGGGTGAATGCTCCCGTAGGACGTTGAGGACTATCGAGAGGTTCAGCTCCCTCACCAGGGCCTGATCACCCGTATGCTTACCCGTAGGCAATATCCTCCACCCCCTTCGCTGTGTTGAGTCTGCACTCCTGCGAGCAGCTTAGGACAATTATAATGCCTGCCTACCGCAAGCCATCATCCCTTGACCGCCCCAGCTGTCAGCCCAGAGACTATGTGCCGCTCGGCGAATAGGTAGAAGATGATCGTAGGCACTAGCGACAGAGTCACGAAAGCCAGCACCATCGCCCAATCTGTGCTGTGCTGGCCCTGGAACTGCATGATCCCCAGCGGCAGGGTGTAGTTCTGCTGGCTGTTGAGCACGAGCAGAGGCAGGAAGAAGTTGTTCCAGCTAGCAACCAACGTCAGCACGAACACTGCAGCCAGGGCCGGCCGCACCAGCGGGAGGAGGATGCGCAAGAAGAAGCCTACATACCCTACACCGTCGATAAAGGCCGCCTCCTCGAGCTCCTTGGGTACAGCGGCAAAAAACCCTCGCAGGATGACTATGTTGCTGGGCAACCCGAACGCTACCTGGGGCAACACCACCGCCCACAGGGTGTCTATCAAGTGAAACTGACGAAGGGTGATGTAGAGAGGCAGGATCGCCACGGCTATGGGGAAGAGCAAGCCCAGGGTGAAGAACCCAAACAGCAGCTCCCTACCTGGAAACTGGAGACGCGAGAAGACGAAAGCTGGCATGCTGGACAGCACCAGCACACCGATGGCAGTCAGGAGCATGACGATCGTGCTGTTGCGCAGCTCCTGCCAGAAGGTGGGCTCGGAAAGCACCGAACGGTAGTTGGACCATTGGGGGGCGGACGGCAGCCCGAACGGGTTGGCGAACAACTCAGCGTTCGTCTTGAGACCCCCCAGTGCCGCGGTCACCAGCGGGACCAGCACCAGCAATGCAACGAACAAGCAGAGCCCGAACCTGATGAACTTGAGCGCCTGCCTGGAAGCAGGCGGAGAATAGCTAGCACTTGCCACCACACACCTCCTTAGGAGTAATCCCTGCTCATTATCTGGCGCTGATAGAAGATCGCGAACGCCAGACAGATCACGAACAGCACCACGGCCACAGCCGAGCCGTAACCTATGGCAAATCTCTGGAAGCCAAACTTATATAGATAAGTGGCCATCGTCTCGCTGGCGTTGACGGGACCGCCTGTCGTCATCACCCATATAAGGTCGAATATCTGCAGCGAGCCCAGCACCGAGAGGAAAACGCTCAGGCGGATCGTCCTACCCAGCAGCGGGATGGTGACATAGCGCAGCTTCTGCCAGGTGCTGGCGCCATCGATCTCAGCTGCCTCCTCCAGCTCCGAGGGTATGTCCTGCAGTCCGGCCGTGTACAGGATGAAGTGCAGACCAAAGTACTTCCAGGTGATCACCACGAACAGGGCGTAGAGGACGATACCTGGATCTCCTAACCATCCTATGGGCTTGAAGCCCGGGATCACCGCCCCTAGCAGGGCGTTCATCAACCCGTTCTGAGGGTTATAGATGAAGGACCATATCACGCCGGTGACGACCTCCGAGAGGACGTAAGGCAGGAAGAATATCATGCGGAAGGCTGCCCTACCTGGCACCCCACCCCGGAGCAGCAGCGCCAGCGCCAGCGCCAAGGGCAGCTGGATACATATCGATAGCGCGACTATGATCAGGTTATGCCCCAAGGCAGATATGAATACCCTGTCCCGCAGGATAAGCTCATAGTTGCCCAGCCCCACGAAGTGTTGCAAAGGGCCCAGCCCGTTCCACCTGTACAGGCTATAGAACACCGCCTGGGCCATGGGCAAAAGAACCAGCCAGATGTATATAACGGCCGGTGGCACCAGAAAACCCAGCACTACTAACAGCTTGCTCCACCGAATACTCCTAGCGCGCACACCGTAGGCCACAGCGGACTTGGTAGCTCCTGAGCTCATGTAATCTCCTCCCCAAAGGGCGCCCGGGAGTTCCCGGGCGCCTATCTTAAGATCTAACCCAGCTCCGTGGCAGCGACCTGCTCTATGGCCTTGGCCACGTCCTCCGGAGAGGCTGTGCCAGCGAACAACCGCTGCGTGTTATCGTTAACCGCCGCTCCGGTAGCTGGCGGCAGGAACTGATCGTAGTACAGCTGGTAGTAGGTAGCCTTGCTCAGGGCCTGCTGGATCTTCCTTAGAGCCGGCTGCTTGACAGACGATGCCGCCGCTTTGACCGTGGGAAGCGAGGCCAGACCGGTAGCACCCATCTGCTTCTGCAGCTCAGGCCTGGTCAGGAAACGAACGAAATCGATCGTCTCGGGAGGAGCATCCTTGCCAATAGCGAAGCCATCGGCCCCTCCCAGCGCATCGGTGGATTTGCCAGCGCCTCCCTTGACCTCCGGGAACGGGAACCAATCCAGCTTCTTCTCGAACTCCTCCGGCTTCTTCGCCAGCCCTGAGTCGACTATCAAAGCCCACTGCCCCATCAGCTCCATCGCGGCCTTTTCGTTGGCCATCAACGCCTGATGGTCGCTGTAGCTGGCACCCAGGAAGCCCGTCTGGAACGGCTTGAGGTCGACCAGCTGCTTGAGCAACCTGCCCGCCTCAACGAACGGCTCATCGGCAAACGATCCCTGGCGGTTATAGGCCTTCTCGAACGCTTCCTTACCACCCACGCGCAGTGCCAGGTACTCCCACCAGAAGGCCCCCGTCCAGCTATCCTTCTCGCCCAGAGCTATCGGCGTAATGCCCGCAGCCTTCAGCTGCTTGACCACGTCCAGGAGCTCGTCCCAGGTGGTGGGCAGCTGCTTGATGCCGGCCTTGTCGAACAGCTCCTTGTTGTACCAGAAGCCCACCATGCCGGCCTGCCAGGGGACGCCGTAGTACTTGCCGTCGATCTTGTACAGGTCCAGTGGCCCCTGCAGGAAGGAGTCGCCCCAGCCATTTTGCTGGAGATCGGCGGTGATGTCC
>JBHORE010000195.1:0-4330 GCA_042408415.1 Thermobaculum sp. | reverse complement strand
GCCGGCTAGGTCAGGCGGTGCCCCGAGCCACGAGCGAGAGCGGCACCACCTCGCTGGCCGGCGGCTCGTCGTCCGAGGTGATCAGCTGCAGCAGCATCTCGGCGGCGCGCCTGCCCATCGCAAGCAGCGGGATCCTCACGGTGGTCAGTGGGGGCACCGTCTGCGACGCCATAGGTATGTCGTCGAAGCCCACCACCGCCACATCCGCTCCAACGCGTAAGCCCTCCTGCGCGATAGCTGCCATGGCGCCTATCGCGAGGTCGTCGCTGGCCGCAAAGATCGCTGTAGGCCTTGGCCTATTGTGCAGCAGCTCCTGCGTGGAGCGCACGGCCTCGCCCATCTCCCAGCTGCCACCCACCACCAACTCGCGGCCCTCCAGCCCCGCAGCCGCCAGTGCCCTGCGGTAGCCCTCCAGCCTGGCTCTGGCCGTGGGATATTTGGGATCTCCTGATAGATGAGCGATGAGCTTGTGCCCCTTGGAGATGAGGAAGTTGGTTGCATCCAGTGCTCCCTTGACGTCGTCGTAGACGATAGCTGGCATGCGGAAGCGGGGATCCGTTGCCCGCTCGATGCACACGCAGGGTATCTGAGTGGAAGCTATGAGCTCCAAGATCTCGCGCGAGGCCGGCGAGTCCTCTATCAGCCTCAGGATGACTCCGTCTAGCCTGCCCCCCATGAGCAGGCGACGCAGCTGCTCGGTATCCTCCCCCACGACCATGGGGTAGACCAGCAGGTGATAGTCGCGCTGCTTGAGCTCCTCGCTCACGCCTGTCAGGATAGAGGCGCAGTAGTGAGAGGTGAACACCTCGAACGGGTAGAAGTCGGTGGCGATGAAGCCGATCGTGTGGGTCTTTTGAGCGCGCAGGCCTCGGGCGAAGGCGTTGGGATGGTACCCCAGCTCCTCGATCGCCGCAAGCACCTTCTGGCGCACCTCGGGCGAGGTGCGCCTGGGGCCGTTGTTGATGACGTAGGACACCACGGCCGTCGAGACGTTGGCCCTGCGCGCCACGTCCTGCAATGTCACGCGTTTCTTTCTCTGCATGGAACTCCCAAAGCAAGGATTGCCTCTCCATATTACCACACGCCAGCCACTTGACAGTCCGGGGGAGCTGTATTAACTTTAATCTAATCGATTAGATCTAATCTTTTAGAAAAAGGAGGTGAGGGCTACCTACCAAGGTCACCGCCACAGGCTGCGTCCTAGATCCGATCCAATAAGCATGACATTGCAGGAGGAGATATCATGGCTGACAGTAGGCTATCACGCAGGCAGTTTCTCACTCACACGGGCAGATTAGCCCTCGGCATGGCCTCGGCCTCGCTGCTGGCGGGCTGTGGCAGCAACGCCGGAGGCGGAGCTTCCACCCCTGGGGCCTCGCCCACCTCGCCTTCCGGAGGGACCTCACAGGGCGGCACCACGACGATCAGCATGATGGGCTGGGGCAGCCCCCTGGAGAAGCAGAACGTCCAGAAGGGGCTCGACATGTTCCAGCAGCAGCACCCCGACATCAAGGTCAAGTGGATCCACGTCCCACAGGACTACTTCACCAAGCTCAAGACGGCCCTCGCCGGAGGGACCCCGCCGGACGTCTTCTGGACAGGCAATCTGGCGGACTACGTCTCGCGCGGCGTGGTGATGGACATCACCTCCTACGTCGAGCAGGACCCGGTCATCGGGAAGCCGGACTACTTCATAGAGCCCCAGGAGAAGGAGCGCGCGACGATCAACGGCAAGTGGTTCGGTATCGGCTCCTGCTGGGTGATACACCACCTGTACTACAACTCCGACATCCTGGAGAAGGCTGGCGTGGAACCACCCAGCCCCGAGCCCGAGAAGGCCTGGACGTGGGAGGAGTTTCTGGAGAACTGCCGCAAGCTCACGGTGGATGCCTCGGGCAAGCACCCCGGGCAGCCGGGATTCGACCCCTCTAAGGTGCAGCAATGGGGGGTCAGCTGGCCCACCTGGTCGCTCCCCCGCGACGTGCTGGTGTTCTCCAACGGTGGCGAGGCCTTCACCCCGGACTACAAGTGCCACCTGGGCGAGCCCGAGGCGATGGAGGCGATCCAGGCGCTCGCTGACCTGGCCGTCAAGCACCAGGTCGCCCCGCAGGCCGCCCAGATGCAGCAGCTGGGGATGAGCAGCTGGCAGATGCTGGCCTCTGGCAAGCTGGCCATACTCGTCGACGGCTCCTGGGCGCTGCAGGATATATCGAAGATGAACTTCAAGTTCGGCTGCGGCGTGCTGCCCAAGATGAAGAAGGTCGTGACCGAGGCGCAGGCCCACTGCCACGTCATCTGCAGCCGCACCAAGCACCCAGATGCTGCCTGGCAGCTGCTGAAGTTCCTGTCCTCGGACGACTACCAGCTCGGGCTCTGCAAGGCGGGCCTGTGGCTGCCAAGCCACACCAGCCTGCTGACGGAGGACGGCCTCAAGCGGTGGATCACCCCGGGCGTGCACCCCGAGGGCTACGAGAAGATAGCTACCGAGTACCTGCTCAAGCACTCCAAGAACTACTTCTATCCGGCCGGCTTCGAGCAGGCCGACCAGATCCTGACATCGGCGCTCGACCCTGTATGGATCGGGAAAATGACCGTGCAGGAGGCTTTCAAGAAGACCAACGCCATCGAGCAGGTCAACAAGGTCCTCCAGCAGGCGAAGGCCAAGCTTGAGGCGCAGCTGTAAGGGAGGAGTGCAGATATGACGACCATGGCCCCCACACAGCAGGCACGCCTCTCCATCCGCGCCAGAGAGGCCATCTACGGCTACCTGTTCATCGCGCCGGCGGTGCTCGGCTTCATCCTGTGGATAGCGGGCCCTATGATCTTCTCGGCCTGGGTGAGCCTCACCCAATGGGACATGCTCAGCCCGCCCAAGATCGTGGGGCTGCAGAACTATCGGCATATGCTCGAGGACAACCTCTTCTGGCAGTCCCTGAAGGTGACGATGTACTTCACCGTCGTCTCGGTACCTCTCTTCCAGACGCTGGCCTTCGCGGTGGCCCTGCTGATGAACGTGAAGGTGAGGGGGATAACCATCTTCCGCACCATCTACTACCTGCCCAGCATCGTGCCCGTGGTCGCCAGCTCGATGCTCTGGGCCTGGATCTTCAACTCGGACTTCGGGCTCCTCAACAGCCTGCTGCAGGCCGTGGGTCTGCCCAAGGTATTGTGGCTGCAGGACCCCACCTGGGCTATGCCAGCACTCATCGTGATGAGCCTGTGGGGCATCGGAGGCACCATGCTGATCTACCTCGCGGGGCTGCAAGGAGTGCCCGTGCAGCTGTACGAAGCCGCTGAGATAGACGGCGCCAACAAGTGGCAGCAGTTCCTGCACGTCACGGTGCCCATGATGTCGCCGGTGATCTTCTTTAACCTGGTGCTCGGCCTGATAGGAGCCCTGCAGACCTTCACGCAGGGGTACATCATCACCAACGGTGGCCCAGGCAACTCCACCCTGTTCTACGTGCTGTACCTCTACAGGCAGGCGTTCACCTACTTCAACATGGGCTACGCCTCGGCCATGGCCTGGGTGTTGTTCGTGATCATCCTGGCGCTGACGCTGCTGGTGTTCCGGTACGTCGGCCGGATGGTCTACTACGAGGACGAGTCGAGATAGCAGGAGGTTGAATTATGTCGACTAGATCGCACCCCTCAGCGGGAGCTGGAGAGCTGGCCAGGAGCCTCGCACTCCCGAGGACCAGGACGGCGTACAGCAGGCAACTGGGCAGGTGCTTTGTGTGGCTGGTGCTCTGCGCCGGTGCCGTGGTGATGATGCTCCCCTTCCTCTGGCTCATCAGCACCTCGCTCAAGGAGACCTGGCAGGTCTTCAGGTACCCCCCGCAGTGGATACCCAATCCCGTCCGGTGGAGCAACTACCCCGAGGCGCTCACCACCCTGCCCTTCGGGCTGTACGTGAAGAACACCCTGGTGATCACCGTCCTGAACATGGTGGGCATCCTGCTGTCCTCGTCACTGTGTGCCTACGGCTTCGCGAGGCTGAGGTTTCCCGGCAGAGACCTGATCTTTATGGTCCTCCTGAGCACGCTTATGCTCCCGTACGCCGTGACGATGATCCCCTCCTACATCATATTTAAGTACCTGGGATGGATCGATACCTACTACCCGCTCATCGTCCCCAACTGGTTCGGAGGGGGCATATTCAACATCTTCCTGCTCAGGCAGTTCTTCCGCACGATACCGGTGGAGCTGTCGGAGGCGGCCAGGATAGACGGCGCCTCTGAGTTCCGCATCTACTGGCAGATCATCCTGCCGCTGGCGAGGCCAGCGCTGACGGTGGTGGCGATCTTCACCTTCCTCAACAACTGGAACG
>JBHORE010000194.1:0-5509 GCA_042408415.1 Thermobaculum sp. | reverse complement strand
ATCAACACAAGCAAACCTATACCTATAGCAAGAAAGGCTCTCTTCAAAAGATTCCCTCCGTATTTGATTTCCTAAGTGAAGAGTATAACTATAAAACGGATCTAAATGTGGCGTGTAGCAATCTTCACGCCAAGACACAATCAGGAAGTTGCCTTCCCCCCTCCCAGAACCTCTTCACCCTGATAGAATACCACAGCTTGACCTGGTGCCACATTACCCGGCCCCAAAAGTTCCACCCTTACAGACTTATCGTCTTCTGGATGTACAATAGCAGGGATACTAGCACCGCGATATCTGAGCTTTACCTCACACTCAAAAGATTCTGCTCTTGGAGAACCATCTATATAGTTGACATCGCATAACCTTATCTCACGCGAACTCAACTCTTCTTTGGTACCCACAACCACCATGTTCTTTTCCGGATCGAGTTTAACAACGTACATGGGCTTGCCCACAGTTATCCCCAAGCCCTTTCTCTGACCAATCGTATAGAAGGCCACACCATGGTGTACCCCCAGCTGCCGGCCACTTGTATCAACTATTGGGCCAGGGGACTCAGCATGGGGAGCTAAGCGCCTGACAAATGCTCTATAATCCCCGCTAGGAATAAAGCATATATCTTGACTCTCAGGTTTATTAGCCGTTACCAACCCATACTTCTTGGCTAACTCCCTGGTTTCAGCCTTAGTCTGCTCACCAATGGGCAAAAGCGTCCGCTCAAGCTCTCTCTGAGAGAGCATATAGAGGGTATAGCTCTGATCCTTAGCTGCATCCACCCCTGTAAGGAGCTTGACTCCGCTATCGGTTCTACGAAGACGAGCATAGTGCCCTGTAGCTATGTAGTCAGCCCCAAGGGCCATAGCCCTCTCAAAGAGATGGTGAAACTTGATATGGGCATTGCATGCTAAGCAAGGGTTAGGAGTTTTACCCTGCAGATACTCACTCACGAAGTAATCTACTACATCCTTCGCAAACTCTCTTTCCATATTCAGAGCGTAAAAGGGTATGCCTAACTTCCTGCACACCGCCTCGGCATCCCTCATAGAATCCAGCGTGCAGCATTGCTTACTTAGGCTATAGGTATTGGGATCTTCTTTGGAGTACAGACGTAAGTTGACGCCTATGACATCATAGCCCTGATCGCGCAGCATAGCTGCAGCGACAGAACTATCGACACCTCCGCTCATTGCAACTACTACAGTAGGCATATCTCTCCTAACAAGCCTTTCGTCTTCATACAATCACTTCATACAATATTTATGTTACCTAATTCAGACACTCGAAGTCATGCTTGGAACGAGTCAAAAAGTCTGCTAGCATCTAATGTATGTCTATACGGTCAACTACTAAGCATTGGCGAGTAAAGTGGTCAGGTGATAACTCCCTGCCAGCAACTGAAAAGCTACTACTGAGCAGGGGGTTAGTGTCTGCATATGATCGCGACCTGTTTTTCGTTGAGAATCCCCTCTACCAACTTGGAGACTTACTGGGAAACCCTTTCGAACTTCCTGATGCGGAGCAAGCTGCATTTGAAATCCTTAAAGCTATAAACAATAATGAGGACATCTGGATATATGGCGACTATGATGTCGATGGTGTGACCGCTAGTGCCATTCTGGGTAGGGGATTAAAGCAGCTAGGAGTTACGCCTAAGTTTTATATACCGCATAGAATCGACGAAGGATTTGGGCTCAACAAAGATGCTATTACCACCATTGCAGAAAAAGGCTGTAAGACCTTAGTAACAGTAGACTGCGGCGCCAGCAATGTAGAAGAAGTTGAGTACGCGACATCTCTAGGATTAAGAGTAATCATCACTGACCATCACACCACAACATCGGAATTAGACTTTCCTGTCCCAGTAGTGAACCCTATCAGGCAGATAGGAAACTATCCATATAGAGAGCATACAGGTGCTGGTGTAGCCTATTCCTTTCTAAGAGCTATAGTGTACAAAAGCCCCCATCGTAAAAGGATAAAGGTTCATCCACTTATACAGCTAGCAGCACTTGGTACCATAGGCGATGTTGCCCCCCTAACCGGTGAGAACCGGTTATTGGTGAGAGCGGGACTACAGTCAATGCGAACCGTCCCTCTGGTAGGATTGAGGGCTCTCTTCCAAAGAAGTGGCATAATTTCTTCTTTTGTAAATGAAGTAGATCTAGCATTCAAAGTCGTTCCTAGGCTCAACTCAGCAGGCAGGATGTCTCATGCAAAGGTAGCACTGAAGCTTCTACTGACAGATGACCCATTGGATGCCTTCAAGATATCACTGAACCTAGAAAAACTAAACGCACTTCGGAAAGCAACCACCGATAGCATGCTAGTTGAGGCTAGGCAGATGATAGAAAGCGGCATAGCTCTCAACGGTAATATAATCACCGTAGCTAAGGATGGCTGGTCACCAGCGCTGTTAGGTATCATCGCTGCCCAACTTGTGCGTGAGTATGGCAAACCTGTAATAGTTGCTAGCATATCAGGAGATAAGGCTAGAGCTAGCGTGCGATCAATTACTGGCAAGGATATTATGACCCCCCTTAACAACTGCTCTTCCCTGATGCTAGAGTTCGGAGGGCATTCCCATGCTGCTGGATTCACATGTGATATATCTGCTCTTCAAAACATACACTATCAGTTAGATGCTGAGATACCTAGCATTAGATCTGTTGAAGATCTACCCGAGGTGGATATAGAGATATCACCCGAAGACTTAAATGAGGAGCTATCAGATCTACTTTGCAAGATGGCACCATTTGGTCATGGGAATCCTGAGCCCAGGTTTGGCATAAACGATGTCCAAATGCACAATATACAGTTGGTGGGCAGTGATTTCTCGCATCTCAAGTTCGAGATTGAAGGAGCAAGCGGTAGAAGGATTGAGGTGCTTGGTTTTGGAGCAGGCAGGTATTATAGAGAAGCTATTAGAGCAAATACAGCTAGTATGGTTATTGCACCGCTGTTAGATAGATGTGGCAGCTACAAGCTGCTGCGCTTCAAGCTCATCCACTTGTTCTTAGCGTAACTCGACCACTCACCCAGCCTCTAATTTGCAAGGTTTTCCAAGAATAATACGCCAGCCAAAGACTATCCTAGGTATCTGAGGGTTTTGCATCTGCGATCGGTAATCCTCTCACAGGTCTTTCCAATATCAGGACTTATTCACCACCTTAGATGCACGAGTGCGATTGCAACCTTCTAATAGATTACAGTTTTGCTAACAAACCTATAACTTACTCCTGCTACAAAACTATTGAGTAGAGCTCTGGAGATCTAACAACAAATAGCAAAAGTTACCTAATCTTGGGGGACAAACTATATAGTACTAAAGTAACATTCCCATCACCCGTATCTAGCTCATATACTTTTCTCAAAAGCGTTGTATATAGTTGTATATAATTGTAGTTCTTGTTAGCTTGTTCGAGATTTATATGTGTATAGATAGTGATAACTATAACACTGAATATAATCAGATAGTTCATGAATCTTCTGTATACATTACAACGATCAACAGTAACACAAAAGCATATAAAGCTGTTTTACAGATCTGTAAAACACTTGGCTTCAAGGGGTTCACTCTTATGGAGAGGAATGATGAAAGAATCTCAATAAGAGTTCCAGCTGAGCTTAGGAGTCAAATACAAGACCGTGATCTAGATAAACTTGCTAGGGACATCTTTTACCATTCCAAGCAGAATACATTCAATTCCGAGAGCACGTGTTTTATAGATAATACAAGTAATATGTTAGTTACTTTGGGCGAGGACAAATATATAGCGCTCCTTGGCAAGAAAGCCGACTCCTTACCAATTCCATCCGATAGCCTAGAGAGTATACTACAAAAGCTATTGGACTTGGATAAAGAACATCGCTTACAAGCTCGAGCAAACGAGCTCGTATTAGATCTGAACGAAGCCTCAGATCCAAAGCAACTCTTGGCAAAACTATATGAGAAGCTTGTTGAATTCAGCGACCACTTAGCACTCGCGATCCGGATTTCTTCCCAAGAGACAATAGTTTACCACCCTGAAGATAAAAATATACTCAAGATCATAGTGGATGCTAAAGATGCTCAAGGCGAGGTACTTGGGTACATCCTGAAGTCTTTTCCCATATCCAATAAGGAGAATCCTCAAGATAGCATTGGGACCATATATGTGTTGGTTGATATTATGTCTTCATCCAGCTCCATCTATAGAGAGTTGTTGGAACTTATTGAGCTGCTGCTGCCACACCTCTATGTATGGATTAACAGATACCTTCAAGTCCATAAGATAGAGCTAGAAACTGAGAAGAAAAACCTCATATTCAACGCTACCTCAGATGCTATTCTCGTATTCTCAGAAGATAGGCTAATTCAGGTAAATCCTGCGGGTAAAAAGCTGCTAGGAATAGATCGGGTAGGCGAACGGCTGCAGGATCTCGATAAGATATGTGACATCGGAATAGACGAGATTCTAAATTTAGATTCTCCTAGCATCATTAGAATCGAGACTTCTATAGGCACTAGAGAGTTGGAGGTTAGAAAACTCGAGCCAGAGAATCCAAATGACAACCAAAAAATTATTACTATGAGAGATGTCACTGAGCAGAGAGAACTTGATAGAGCTAAGAGCAACTTTATATCTATGGTTTCTCATGAGCTCAGAACCCCTCTTAACTCCATACTAGGGTTTGCTAACGTCATACTCAGTGGCGCTACTGGTCCTCTATCGGATAGACAAAGAGAGTTCCTTGAGTACATACAGGCAAGCTCAAGACACCTAGTGCAACTGGTTAGCGATATCTTGGACCTATCTAGAATAGATGCTGGGACCTTTACATTACACAAGAGTAAAGTATTACCTGAGATCATAGCTAAACAGGTCGTCTCTCAGCTCTCTGGGTTAGCAGCGGAACAAAACATAGAATTAGCCTTCTTATCTGACAAGAAGATTCCCAAAATTGAGGCAGATGGGAGAAGAGTAGAACAAGTACTGATTAATCTCGTAGGCAATGCGATAAAGTTTACCCCCTCTGGTGGGAAAGTGATCGTTAGAGTAAGAAACAAAGGAGATCACGTGCTTTTCAGCGTTAGCGATACCGGCCCAGGCATCTCTGAAGAGGACATGGATCGTATCTTTGAGCGCTTTTACCAGCCAATCATGAATCCCCAAGCAGCAACAAAAGGAACAGGGCTTGGTCTAGCGATAGCAAAATCTTTGGTTGAACAGCACGGGGGTAAAATCTGGGTAGATAGTACTCCTGGCCAAGGGGCAACTTTCTACTTCACTCTTCCCATAAAGACCTAGACTATCTGAAGCCTCGTCGAACTCTGACAACTAACTCCTCCATGGAAAAAGGCTTTGTTATATAATCATCTGCTCCTCTTTCTAAGCCAGCAGTAACTTCCTCTACACCGACCAAGCCTGTGACCATAATGACAAAAGTATCACACAATAAAGGATCAGATCTAATGCTTTCAAGGATATCGTAGCCACTTATAGAAGGCATAGTTATATCGAGCAAAACG
>JBHORE010000193.1:0-5321 GCA_042408415.1 Thermobaculum sp. | reverse complement strand
TTCAACACGGCATCAGAGTATATAGAAGGATTGGAGGACATCATAACCGAACACAAAGTTATAAGAACGCCATCTCAGTTGGCGGGTGACTTGCAACTACCATATAGCAATATAATGCACGGAGACATGACTATAGACCAGATGTTCTTTATGAGACCTATTCCAGAGTTATCGGGCTACAGGACACCCATCAAGGGGTTGTACTTGACTGGGGCAGGCACACATCCAGGTGGAGGAGTACAGGGTGCTGCGGGCAAGAACACGGCTGAAGTTATACTGTCAGACATAGTCAAGTCCAAAAGATGGATAAAGCCCGCACTCGTAGTTGCGGGCTCATCTATAGCATTTGCTGCATTGAGGAGGAGCGTTCGTATCAGCGGCTAAGGCTGCTCTTCCCCAACTCTGGCGCGCAAGTGTGGGAAGAGTATCACATCACGTATAGAAGGACGATCAGTGAGTAGCATCACCAAGCGGTCTATTCCAATCCCCAATCCACCTGTTGGAGGCATACCGTACATGAGGGCTTGTATGAAGTCCTCATCATAGGGATTTTCTTCTCCATCTGCACTCCTATTAGCGAGTTGAGCTTGAAAACGCTTGGCCTGATCGATAGGATCATTCAGCTCGGTGAAAGCATTACCTATCTCCATACCGCCGATAAACACCTCGAATCTCTCAGTAAGCTCCGGATTATCCTCTTTTCTCTTAGCAAAAGGAGATAGTTCAACTGGATAGTCGATGACAAAAGTAGGCTGTATCAGCTCGTGCTCTGAGTTGTCCAGAAGCTCATCTATCATCTGTGCCCTTGTAGCTCCTGGCCTGAGCTCTATACCGGCCCTTCTTATAGCCTCTGCCAGTTCTACGTCATCTTTGAGGGCGTAGAAATCTATACCTGTCGCATTTAGCACCACATCCCTGAGGGGCAACCTACGCCATGGAGGTGTCAGATCAATCTCATGCCCCCTATAGGTTATCTTTAGCGTCTGAAGGACATTAGTGGCTGTAAAGGTTATAAGATTCTCGACCAAGTCCATGATGGAGTTGTAATCTGCGTAGGCTTGGTAAAGCTCCATCATAGTAAACTCAGGGTTATGCTTGGTACTCAACCCCTCGTTCCTGAAGTCCTTGCCTATTTCATAAACCTTCTCAATACCGCCAACAAGTAAGCGCTTTAGGTAAAGCTCTGTAGCTATCCTCAGGTAGAATGTCTGGTCCAGCGCATTATAGTAGGTGGTAAATGGTTTGGCGCTAGCACCGCCATACAGGGGTTGGAGGACGGGCGTTTCAACCTCTATAAAGCCAAGATCATCTAGATATCTGCGCACACTGGAGATTATTTTAGCCCTCTTAATAAATACGTCCCTAACCTCAGGATTAACCATGAGGTCTAGATAGCGCTGCCTATAGCGTTTCTCCACATCCTCCAAGCCGTGCCACTTATCTGGAAGAGGATTGAGCACCTTTGCGAGTATGCGCACGCTCTTGACATCAACAGTGGGCTCGCCGGTACGAGTCCTCATCGGAGATCCTGTGGCCTCTACTATATCACCCAGATCTATAAGCTCTTTGAAGAAACTGAGGGTATCAGGTCCAGCAGTATTAAGACGAACAAGCAGCTGGATCTTACCCGAAGCATCCTCGAGATCTGCGAACACCGACTTACCCATGTCTCGTCTAGCGGTCAGACGCCCAGCTACAGTAACCTCTTGCCCCTCAAGACTATCGACAGAGGAATACACCTCATGCGCCGTATGAGTCCTATAGGACCTAGGGGGATATGGGTTTATACCCATATCCCTCAGCTTACGTAGCTTTTCCAAGCGTATCTGTTGCTGATCATTTAGATCCTGTAGTATCGAACCTGCTAGATCCATAACAACTACTCTACAGACAATATCTTGAAGGTTAGCTTGCCTGCAGGCACTTCGACTTCTACAGAGTCTCCCACCCTACGACCAAGCAGAGCTGACCCTACCGCAGACTTGCTAGATATTCTAACCTCCCCATCTCTACCTCGACCAGCTTCAGCACCGTCAACGATAGTGTAAGTATATGTCCTACCATTCTCTTCAACAGTCACCTTAGAACCAAGCCCAACGGTGCCTGCTGGTTGGGTGCTTCTATCTATAACCTCAGCATTAGCTAGAAGCTTCTCAAGCTCCTTTATACGACCCTCAAGAAAAGCTTGACTGTGCTTGGCGTCCTCATACTCACCACTTTCAGAGATATCACCGCCCTCCTTAGCTTCCCTGATGCGGGCGGATATCTTTGCACGCTCAACTGTACGAAGACGTTCCAACTCTTCTCTCAATTCCCTCAATCCCTGTTCTGTCAGACGAACACGCTCATTTGTACTCACTTTCACCTCTCCTGCAAAACACCATATGGTGAGTTTTGGACTTTTTATATAACCTCATACACAATAAGAAAGGAACTGAGGGCTATCAGGCACCTCAGTTCCGCTCTGCCAAGAATTATATGACAACTGCTTGGGATTGTAAAGTAAGCCTAAACTATTTACGCTTCCTCCACTTACGGAATCTCAACGCGGGTAGTATTGCAGCACCAGCTAAACCTAAGGCTCCGGCGGTAGCTCGAGCAGAGCGATCAGTAGATATATATTCTCCCCAAGCCCAACCTTGGAAAGATCGACCGAAACCATCCTTGTAGATCACCGGTACCCAACCATTCACGCTCTTGCCAATTACCTGGACCGGCATACCTTCCCACATCTTGGTCACAACCTGATACTGCATACCTGGTCCCTTGCGCAGATTCAGTGCTCCAGGAGTACCCCTTATGTATGCCTGTACAGGGCTTGTCTGCACAAGACTACTATTAGAGGCCGAGTCCCCGGATCCTCCACTAGCAGGTGTGCCCCCTGGTCGCCTGATGACCCTCAAGTTTTCGTACCATATGTAACCTGTATGCCCACCATAGACAGTCTTGACCCAACCATCGATCTTGCTCGTGATCTCCTGAATCACAGCCCCTTTTGGAACTGTGCCCAACACTTTGTAATTCATACCTGGTCCAGCCCTCAGATTTACAGCAGGTGCAACCACCACATAGGTAGGTTCCTTATTGACGCTAGTACTACTGTCTGGATTACTAGGCTCTGCCGGCGGAATAACCTTCAAATACCCATGCCATAAATAACCGGTCTTACCCTTGTAGGTAGTCTTGACCCAACCGTCAATAGGACTAGGAATCTCTTGAACGATGGTGCCATCCGGTAGGATCGCCAGTATGGGAGATCTGTCATCTGGTCTGGCTCTCAGGTTTAATCCAGTGCCGCGAGTATTCACAACCTCGTAAGTCAATCCTGGTCCCCATGATTTAGGTGTCCCACTAGAGTTATTACTGCTACTACCAGTATCGTTGCTAACAGTAGAACCCTTGATATAACCCAGCCTTATAGCTACATCTCGCCTGATCTGAGGCAGCAATCTTCGCAGATAGTAACCAGGATCCCTATGTGTGTTACCACAACTGCCCATCAGATCGTAGTGAGTTGCTATGTTGGGAATATCATAAGGGGCATACGATCCAAGGCTGCCATGACCGAGAGGGTTAATATGGTTCTCGCTGAAGATCCATGCAATCAAATCTTCTAAGGACTTAACCATCCTTGGAGATGGAGGCATTAGAGAATGATCACCTAGGGCAGCTATGCCTACCGTTCCCCAGTTGTAGCAGCGGGCATGACCGCCAACTACGTTTTCACCGCCTGCTCTACCCTCATAGATGTTACCTTGCTCGTCTACTAGGTAGTTATACCCTATATCTCCCCAACCACGTATAACAGCATGGTAGTAGTAGATAGCCCTGATGGTAGCTGCTGGATTAGGATCATTATTAATAGTTACAGTGTCATGCAGTATTACCTTCCGGGGGGTGGTATACTGGCGAGGCCATATCTCATGCCCTTGACTATCGAACCTAAGACTCTCATCTGCCCCCCACTCCGCTCTGGTTATAATTCTAGGTTTGGGCTCAGCGGCCATAGCAACGCCGGAACGAGATGCAGACATACTGGCCGGATTAGGTCCATTTTCTGAATCTATAAACGTCAGTCTGATCCAGTTCAATTTGGGCATCTGCCCACTAACCTTACCAGCTAGCTGTACCCTCAGCTGAGCCTCATCACCCCGCTGCACTACTAGGGCACCGTAATTTGTGCCACTATTCATGCCATCATTATCGTCCGGCTGCAGACTAGCCCATTGACTCCAATTACCATCATGACTTCTAGAGCGCACAAATATTCTCACTACGGAGCCTTCTGTAAGCTCTATGTTCCATGAAGGCGCTATTGCATTAAAATGGACATATGCATTCCGAACAGCAGAATCGTAGGTTTCCGTGCGATAACCGTTACGTTCTCTCCAGCTATAAGCAGCTGCGGACGATTTAGTTGCAGGGCTCCTTACAAACCAGTCCTTAGCAACTATAGTAGCCTTATTCGGAGCTCCTGTAGCCGGTAATATAGATGGATTGATAATAGCCATGAACATTGCTAACAAAGGTAATAGCCTAATGCTTAAACGCATACTAGCTCTCAAAAGCATACAAACCTCCACAAACAGTTGTGCTAACTACAACTTTTCTTGGAGGTTACACTATGAAGCTAAAAGACAACGTAAAAAGCTTCCGGTCAGCGTAAAGTTGATGTAAACCCAAAACAGGGAGGTCAGCTGTGAACAGACAAGAGGCATGGGAACTGTTGAACGAGTACGTAAAATCTCCGAACCTTATAAGGCATTGCCTAGCAGTGGAAGCAGCAGTAAGAGGCTACGCTCGTCTGTATGGTGAAGACGAAGATTTATGGGGATTGGCAGGGTTGCTACACGACTTCGACTACGAGATACACCCTACGCTTGACCAGCACCCATCGATGGGCAAGCCCATACTTGAAGCCAGAGGAGCGCCTCAAGAAGTTATATATGCCATACAAAGCCACTCCGACTTCACGGGAGTACCTCGAGTACACCTATTGGACAAAGTGCTCTATGCTTCTGATGAGATCTCAGGTTTCATAGTAGCTGTAGCACTCGTCAAACCCTCTCGCAGCATCCATGAGGTAGACGTCAAATCGGTCAAAAAGAAGTTGAAGGATAAGGCTTTCGCACGCAATGTGAACCGAGATGACATATATAGAGGAGCTGAAGAGCTGGGAGTAGACCTAGACACCCATATTGCTAACGTCATTGAATTCCTGAAGCCCATCTCAGATGAGCTTATTCCAAAGGAGCAAAATGTCTCTTCCTAGCATTAGGGCTCCAATCCTAGGCACAGGTCTTGAGGATATATTCGGAGAA